>NZ_JAEPKU010000003.1 GCF_016652235.1 Dysgonomonas sp. Marseille-P4677 | reverse complement strand
GACTATAATAGAACTAAAATTGTATATTTTGACAATTCTCTACTCTGATGTTCAGAATAAAAGAAATTCATTTGTACTGAATCATAATATCCCGATATAAGGGATAACCTTAAAATCTTAAGTAGGATAGTTAACTCAAATTTTTAATACCAAAAATATTCTTATGGATAACAGAAAAAAAATTATTCTTTTGCTGTGTTGTCTTTTGGGAGTATCCTATCTGTCTGCAAATCATGTAGCTGCATCGGATAATAACACACGAAGTATTACGCAACAATCTACCCGGAAAATAACTGGAACCGTTTCGGACAATCTGGGACCACTCGCAGGTGTTACAGTGACAATACCCAATACCACAATTGGAACAATTACTGATATTGAAGGTCGCTATAGTATTGAAGTACCTGAAGGAGCTAAAATCCAATTTTCGATGATTGGTTATACATCTCAATTGATAGATACTTCCGGTAAAACAATTATCAATATTTCGATGGAAGAGGATTCTTTGGAATTAGACGAGGTAGTTGTTGTGGGGGCAGTCATGAAAAAGAGTGACTTGACCGGGGCACTGTCGCAAGTAGACAGTAGAGCTTTATCAGAAAAACCTGTAACTAATATTAATGCGGCTCTACAAGGGCGGGTGTCAGGGGTTTTTGTCAATCCGTCTTTTAAACCAAGTGATGATTCATCAGTGAAAATTAGAGGGACAAATACTATCAATTCTGGTTCTAATCCCATATATGTTATCGATGGAATGGTTATCGAAAATAATCAGGGAGGTTTTAATTCCATCAATGTCAATGATGTAGAGTCGATCCAAGTACTGAAAGATGCCTCCGCTACAGCTCTTTACGGATCGAGAGGTGCAAATGGAGTTATTATTGTCACTACTAAAAAAGGAAAGAAAGGAATAGGTAAAGCATCGTATGACGGATGGGTCGGTTTTACAACATTCGCAGATCGACCTAAGACAATGAATGCCCAGCAGCTTGGAGATCTTCGTATAGATGCATTTGCTAATGGATATTTGTATGAGAATCCGGGAGCAAACCGCCAAGATTATATCCAAAACACACTTTTACAACCCGGAGGTACTGCCTTCTCTCAACAGGAATTCGATACATATTTGTCGGGGAACAGTTATGACTGGTTAGATAAAGTGACTCAAACCGGGATAGAGCAAAATCATACGGTAAGTTTTTCGAATGGAACCGATAACGGATCATTTTATCTAAGTTTTGGTTATGCCAATGTAGACGGATTAGTAAAGGGAACAACACAAGAAAGATATACAGGGCGTATCAATGTAGAATACAATATCAAGCCTTGGTTAAAGGTAGGAACAAATACAGGATACAATCGATTAAGAGACAAAATTCCATCGGATGATGTTTTCAATAAAGCTATGTATGCTAACCCTATGTTAGATTATACTCCGTATATGGATCCGGCAACAAAATATAATGAAGAGTATCTAACTATCTATTATCGGGCACGTAGCGGAGAGAGTAATAATAACTACAACCCTTTTAACTCACAAGATGTTACCCGCAATAGAATACGAAATCGTATAACATCTTCCAACTTCGTAAATTTGAAACTTCTGAATATGTTTGATGTTCGAACTTCTTTGTCCATCGACTACGCCGATCAATCATGGTTCGAATATACCCCAAGTAATATTCAGGAATCGATAAGACATACAAGTGGTGACGCAAGAGCTAAACACGAAAGATGGAGTGATTTCGGATGGCAGTGGGACAATACAGTGTCTTTCAATCGTACATTCTCCAATATACATAGAGTATCCGGAGTATTAGGAATGTCTTCGAGCCAAAAAACAAGAAATTATACAAAAGCAGAAGGTCAACGATTCGCTAGTGATGGTATGTTGTATTACAATCTTGGAGGTGCGGCAGCTTTGGATAAAACAAATATTGACTCAGATTTTACAACGAGTTCATTGTTATCATATTACTTGAGGGCAACCTATTCCTACGATAACAAATATATGTTTACAGGTACGGTTCGACGCGATGGCTCGTCTAAATTTGCTTCAGACTACCGATGGGGTACATTCCCTTCATTCTCCGTAGCATGGGATATCGCATCGGAAAGTTTTATGAAAGAACAGACGATTTTTGATCAATTAAAACTTCGTGCGGGATACGGGGTAGTGGGAAATCAGGATATATCGGAATATGCGTACAGAACATTGTATAAAACGGTATTTAATATTAAAGATAATGATTACAGAGAACCATCTCTGAAAAATGATGGATTGAGAGGTACTGCAGACTTGACTTGGGAAAAGCAAAAACAAACAAATATCGGATTAGATATGATGTTTTGGAATTCCCGTATGAATATATCAGTCGATGCCTTTTATATTAATAATGACGATCTCTTACTTCTTCGTACACTTGCAAAATCTTCAGGTTATACAGATACTTGGCAAAATATAGGATCTGTGGAGAATAAAGGAATTGAGATATCGTTAGATGCGGATATTATCAAACAACGGGATTTAACATGGAATATAGCAGGAAATATTTCTTTTGATAAGAATAAAGTGAAATCGTTTTATGATGACGTAACAAGAATACTGAAAGTACCGGATCGTGAAGGAAACTTATTTCTTAACGAATCGTTAAATTCTATCTATATACTTAAGTCAGGAGGAATTGCTCAAACCTGGAATCGAAATATATGGCAGGGAGTTAACTATAATGGCAAAACAGTCGAATTAGGTGATCTATTTGCTTTAGACACTAATGGTGATAAAGTTGTAGACTATGATGATTATGTCATAGTTGGAAAAAGAGACCCTAAATTTTATGGTGGTTTCTCAACTAATGTAAATTATAAAGGCATTGGTCTAAATGCAATATTTACATACTCGTACGGAGCGAAAAAAATATCAAATTATTATGAATCGTTGTTGGGAAGTACAGGCACCGGTGTGGCTACAATAGATCTATTAAACAGATGGACTCCTGAAAATACCGATACCTCAATTCCTAAAGCTATTACTAACGCGAGTGGTTATAACAGATACAATCCATATGAATTAGACTCTTTTGTTCAGAATGCATCTTATCTGAAAATGTCTACATTAACCCTTTCATACACATTCCCGAAAAAATTGTTGACTCCTTTTTATTGTGAAAGTCTGAGGGCATATTTCACAGCTTCTAATTTGTTTACTATTACCCCATACAAAGGGATGGATCCCGAGTTTGGTGATTGGGGATACCCACCATCAAGGATGTATGTATTTGGAGTTAATATAACTTTTTGAAATAATTAATATTGAACATTATGAATAAGATAAATAAATACGCCCGGTTATTAATTTTCACACTATTAATAACATCTTGTTCCGGATTCCTGGATGAAGAAAGCAAGAAAAATCCGACAGAAGAAACTGTTTATTCTGATATTGAACTTATAGAATCGGTAGTTGGTGGAATTTACTCCTCATGGAACGACTTAAGGTCCGACGAACAGGGGCTGATTCTAATGATGGGAACTGACGAAGTACAGCAAGGTGCTTTTCAAATGAAGGATAATGCGCAACGGGGTAGTTTTGACCGTTTCGATGGGAATCTAAATGCTGACCTAAATATTGTTTCATCACAATGGGATGCAAGATGGCCGATGATAAATGAAGCCGCCAAAGTTATTCGGGGAATAGAATACAATTATGATTTGACAGAAGGTTCTAAAGCTGCGGAAATCTATGGAGAAGCCAGCTTTCTGAGGGCTTTTTTCACCTTCGAAATGACTATGTATTGGGGTGAAATTCCTATTAAAGATAAGTCCCGGGAAGCGGAACTAGGGGATGGACGTCAACCTTTGACCGATATTTGGAATTTTATAATCGCCGATTTGAATAATGCGGCTAAATTTCTTCCCGAAAGTAATGGAGTCGGACGAGCTAATAAATGGGCTGCATGGGCTACTTTAGGTAAAGTTTACATGTCGGCTCCGGAAGAAACCGGGTTGCGTGATTTTGGAAAGGCGATAGATTGCTTTGAACAAATGATGGATAAATATACGCTGGTAAATTTTGCCGATCTTTTTGACTACAATAAACCAAATACGGCAGAATCAATTTTAGCTCTCCAGTACAATAATGTTTATCCAAGCAATAATAAGATTCAATTTCAGGTTGGATCAAGAGCAGTTCAGTCATTTTTTGGAGATGGATGTTACTTTTCCGGATACGACAAGATAGTTCCTACAGAATTTGCATATGAGACTGTAGCCAATGAAGGACTATGGGAAGATGGAGATTTGCGTAAAAACGAAAGTATCCGCTACGATTTTACTTATAACGGTGTGACCCCCGACTATAGCAATATCCTATGGGAGGGCCTTGGAGCCGATCACGATGAATTAAAGCCTCATATTAAAAAATATGAAGATTATCGTACCGATAATAAATCAGGAAATGGGATCAATAATATGTGGTATTCAGGGAAAAACATACATATACTTCGCCTTGGTGACATAAAATTATGCTATGCCGAGTGCTTGAGTGAAACAGGGCGCGTAGCAGATGCAGCGAATGTTGTAAACGAAGTGCGAGCCAGAGCTTGGGGCGGAACTCTCCCTTCCGATAAAGCGTGGAGCAGTATGTCGAAAGACGAATTTAGAAATAGAGTGATGGACGAACGCATCCGTGAATTATTTGCAGAGTATTGGCGCCGTATAGATCTCATTCGGACAGGAAAGTATGTAGAACTGGTGAAAAAACGTAATAGGTGGACTCGCGAATCGAATAAAATACAATCATATCATATGAGATTGCCAATTCCGACTTCCGAAATTGAAAGGAATCCCGATATGACAAAAGAGAATCAAAACCCAGGATATAATTAATAATAAAAAACAAGTTTAGTTATCTCATTATTCGTCATTAGATTATCTAATGACGAGTAAAAATAATAGAATATGAAAAAGATATTTGTACTTATAATCGCGATTTTTGGAATAATAACAATAAAGGCCGAGCCTATAACAATTAAAATATCAACAAATGAAACTGATTTAGTTTTGCAAACCGCCGATAACGGACGGTTATTTCAACTTTACTTAGGAGAGAAACTCAAAAAAACGGAAGAGTATTCTAATGTTTCTTTACGTTCCCAGACGAATGGCATGAGTTGGGAGGTATATCCGGTTTCAGGATCGGATACTTATTTCGAACCGGCTTTTGCGATTCAGCATAATGATGGAAATCTTACAACTATATTAAAGTATGTGTCACATTCCAGAGAGCAGATAGATAGTAATGTTGATCTGACAACAATAATTCTGAAGGATGAGTTATATCCGGTTGAAGTAAAATTGTTTTATAAAGCTTTTCATGACGAGAATATTATTAAGTCTTGGACCGAAATTAAGCATCAAGAAAAAAAGGCTGTAACCTTAAATCAATTCGCATCATCGATGCTCTATCTTCGCAATTCGAGCTACCACTTAACAGAATATGCCGGAGATTGGGCTAAAGAGGTACGTGAAAGTTCGATAGATTTAAATTTCGGCAAAAAAATTATTGATACCAAATTAGGCGCTAGAGCTAACATGTTTACTCCTCCTTTTTTTACATTAGGACTAGATCAGAATGCAAAAGAAAATGAAGGAACCGTATTGATGGGAACATTGAGTTGGACAGGGAATTTTCGATTTACGTTCGAAGTAGATAACTTAAATAATCTTCGGGTGATATCTGGAATTAATCCTGATGCGTCACACTATCAACTTGAGCCAAATGAAGTATTCAAAACTCCGGAATTTGTATTCACTCTGAGTCAAAAAGGAAAAGGTCAAGGGAGCCGTAATATACAGAAATGGGCGCGTAAATATCAGCTTAAAGATGGCCAAAAAGGGCGAATGACTTTATTGAATAACTGGGAAGCTACATACTTTGATTTTGATGAGCCTAAGCTAACAGCTCTGATGCAAGAAGCTAAAGATTTGGGTGTTGATATGTTTTTGTTGGACGATGGTTGGTTTGCGAATAAATATCCAAGAAACAGCGATACACAAGGACTTGGCGATTGGGATGTGAATATGAAGAAGCTTCCAAACGGAGTGCACAATCTGGTAGATGTTGCAAATAAGACAGGTGTAAAATTTGGAATCTGGATAGAACCGGAAATGATAAGCCCTAAAAGCGAATTATTCGATAAGCATCCCGATTGGGTCATCATGCTTCCAAACAGAGAACCATACTATTTTAGGAATCAGCTTGTTCTAGACCTAAGCAACCCTAAGGTACAGGATTATGTTTTTAATATTATTGATAAATTAATGACAGAAAATCCGGACATAGCATATTTTAAGTGGGATTGTAACAGCCCAATAACAAATATCTATTCTCCTTATCTGAAAAGTAAACAGAACAACCTGTATATAGAATATGTAAAAAGCTTGTATAGCGTATTAGACAGAATAAAAGCCAAATACCCTGATCTACCGATGATGCTATGTTCAGGAGGAGGAGGTCGTTCCGATTATAATGCCCTGCAATATTTTACTGAATTCTGGTGTAGTGACAATACCGATCCTATCGAACGCATATTTATTCAATGGGGATATTCTCATTTCTTTCCCGCAAAAGCTATGGCGGCACATGTGACAAGCTGGAATAAAAATACAAGTGTAAAATTCAGGGTAGATGTTGCCATGATGTGTAAAATGGGATTTGATATAAACATTAAAGAATTGGGTGAGAATGATCAAATCTTTTGTAAAAATGCTGTTCAGAATTACAATAAAATAAAGAAAGTAGTATTTGACGGTGATCTTTACCGTTTAATATCGCCATATGAAAACAATCACGCCTCAGTAATGTATGTAAACGGAGAAAAAAACAAAGCTGTAGTATATGCGTATGATATATACCCTAGATATGGAGAGGACTTATTTCCAGTCAAATTGCAAGGACTCGATAATAACAAAATGTACAAAGTAAAAGAGATAAACTTGATGCCAAACCAAAAATCCCAATTGCCTTGTAACGAAAATTTATATTCAGGAGATTATCTTATGAAAATAGGTCTTGACATACTATCAACCAATCGTTTGACAAGTAGAATTATAGAAATAGAAGCGGTTAACTAAAAATAATATAATGATTTTGTATAAGCAAAATTTAAATATGAACATTCAGATTAAGTTTATACACTCATTAAGTATATAAATCACAATATTATGAGAATATTAAAAATAAAGAAAAACCTGATAGCATTCAGCTTATCTCTAGTATCATTTCTAGGGCTTAATGCACAGACCGGTTTCCCGGGTTTTACAGATGTAACGCCCAATGAAATACCTCAAGTTTTTAGAGGTAATTTTGTATGGGGAGACTATAATAATGACGGATTATTAGACCTCGTATCATTAGGTCGCGATCAGAGTTGGAATCAGCATGGGATATTAATGACTAATTCCGCCTCTGGTTTTAATAATATTACCGATTTACAAACATTGGGGTTGCAAGTGTCCGGTGTTTATAATACAGCATTTGCGTGGATAGATTATAACAACGATGGGAATCTAGATCTTATTTATATGGGAACTGTAGGAGGTTTCGGCTCTAACGACATGTTTATTCACTTGTATAAGAATAAAGGATCTAATGGGTCTTATAAATTTGAGTTAGTGAATAATACCGGCCTTGGTGCTGTGTACCCGGGAGAAGAAGGACAATATGCGGGTGTGATTACAGTAGGCGATTATAATAATGATGGATATCAGGATGTTCTGTTGACAGGAGAGGTTGATGGAGAAAGATACGTATCTCTTTATAAGAACAATGGCGGAAATGGAACGTTTACCCGCCAAACAACACTTGTTGATGGAGAAGACTTTGATAAGCTAAGTAGCGGGGGAACTGTTTTTGCTGATTTTAACAATGATGGTTACTTAGATATATTAGCTAATGGTTGGTACAACGGGGTTAATGATGCATATTCCTTTATGTATATAAACAATGGAGATGGAACTTTTAGTAAATCTAATTGGTCTCAGAGTATAGCACAATCAGGTCATACGCAAAAGGGACAGACTTTTGTGGGCGATCTTAATGGAGACGGATTCCTTGATATTATAACTAATGGGGAACGGAATGATGGTGGATCTTGGACAAAAAATACAGATGTATTCTTCTACCAGTCTCATTCGGGAACAACAATTAACTACGAACAGAAGAAAGGCGCAGATGTAGGCATCATACCGTTGGTAAAGGGAGGTGGAGATATGGCGGACCTTAATTCTGATGGTAAAATGGACTTTGTACTAGCAGGCGAAGGTAGTGTGAGTGGAACATATATTTATTTGAATAAAGGAGACAAAACATTTGAGGGGCAATCAAACAAAATTACAACTGTGCGATCTGGAGCGGTAGTAAGCATTGCAGATGCCGACAATGATGGTTTTCCGGATATAACAGTTATGGGAGGATGGCCTCCATCACTCAAAATATGGAAAAATAATAAAGATTTTCCTCAAAATACAAAGCCTCAGGCTCCAGCCAATCTCAAGTCTAAATTTTCGGGAGGTAGGTACGTATTTTCTTGGGATGTGGCAACTGATGCTGAAACCCCATCTATATCCCTTCGTTATAATCTATATATAAAAAAATCGAATGGAGAGTTGATTTCTGTTCTTCCTGTAGACATATCGACAGGTAAGCTCAAAATATCTGATATTTCGGGTGCTATAAATACGACATCCTATACTATAAATCTTCCGCACGACAATTACCAGTGGGGTGTACAAACCATAGATCAAGGTAAGCTTACCAGTGAGTTTGCAACTTCTACAACAGCAGATGATTCCAATGTCGCTTTTTCATATAATAATTGGGATGTTGTATACGACAAAGATACACATACGCTAGAATATCTCAACAAAGGGAAGTCTATTCTTCAAGGTGTATATGTAGAGGCAAAAGAGGATAATAGAGTCCTAAAAAGTAATAGTTACAATACTCCTTCACTTGAGGAAGAAAGTATTACAGACGATTTTGGAACGGGAAAAAAATATACTTTGACCTACGACGGACAAACCGAAATGCCTAATATAGAGCAGGTATTCTATTTCTATGATAGCAAAGATTATTTTCTGACTGAAGCTTTTATTAAATCGGAAAATAATATTTCAAGCAATTATATAGCTCCTGTAGTTACTAATACTCGTAACTCGTTTTTACAACAAAGCTCAAGCAATAGGATATTAACTATTCCATTCGACAATGATGGTTTTGTGCGATATGGCGCATATGCCTTAAATATAGATTCGTTGTCATTTGAAGTTACGGCAATATATAATGGTGAACAACGTAATGGATTAGTTATTGGATCGGTAGAGCATGATACTTGGAAAACCGGGGTACGCTTCTCTGCTTCCGATAACAGATACATTGATAAGTTATCTTGTTTTGGGGGAATTACTCATAAGCTGACACGTGATATAGGTACAACAAAAACAGAGCATGGTAAAATAAAAGGTAAGTCATTGAAATCACCTAAAGTGATGATCGGCTATTTCGAAGATTGGAGAAAAGGTCTCGAACAATTTGGAGAAGCGAATGCTATTATAGCACCTCCTCGTAAATGGGAAAAAGGAACTCCGTTTGGATGGAATAGTTGGGCCGGAATGGAAACGAATGTAAACTATGAAGGGGTTACCGACATCTCTGATTTTATAAAAGAACAGTTGAAGCCTAAAAGTTTTGACAGCAATACTGTATTCATAGGTCTCGACTCTTGGTGGGATATGAATTTTAATGAGCAGCAACTCATAGACTTTGTAAAACATTGTGAAGCAAATGGGCAGGAAGCTGGTATTTACTGGACTCCGTTTTCGGATTGGGGTGCAGACGGAGAAAGATCTCTTGACGGCACTAACGGGCAATATAAATACAAGGATGTTTATCTGTATTCAAATGGAGCTCCAATAAAAATAGAATCCAGAGCCTTAGACCCAACACATCCGGGGACTAAAATGTATATGCAGTATCAGATTAACAGATTTAAAACTTGGGGATTCAAATATATAAAACTCGACTTTATCAATAATGGAACTCTTGAGGCCGATTCTTTTTACGATTCTAATGTAACAACTGGAGTACAAGCCTACAATTATGGCATGAAGTATCTGACAGAGCTCTGCGGAGATGATATGTTTTTAGCATTATCTATAGCACCGGGATTCCCGGCGCAATATGGAAATTCGAGACGTATAAGCTGCGATACATGGGGCCAAATGTCGGAACACGATTCTCATACCGGTTATATGCTTAACAGTTTATCTTTCGGATGGTGGCTCGACAGAGTATATTCATTTAATGACGCCGATCATTTGATATTTCATGATCGTGATTCCAGGAATCTGTATAGTGAAGGAGAGAACCGGGCCAGAATAACTTCCGGGGCTATTACCGGATTATATATGCTGGGAGATAACATGAGCCTTAAAGGTACATATAAAGGCTCTCAGGCTATACGTGACAGAGATCTTAAGATTGCTACAAATGCAGATATTAATGCTATCGCTAAAATCGGAAAATCATTCTATCCGGTCGAAGGTTACAAAGCTGAGGACTATGACAAATCTGAGAATTTATTTACGTATAGCGACGCAACTTATACTTATCTCGTTGTATTCAATTTCAATAGTACTGGAACGTTATCAGGATCTGTCTCTCTAAACAGACTGGGTGTCGCGGCAGATTTGGTGAAAGGAATAAAAGAACTATGGACCGGAGAATCTGTTTCATTAGATGGAAGTTCCATTTCTTATTCTGTTCCAAGTAAAGACGCAAGAGTATATAGAATCGAAAAAGAAGTAGAGGTAATTACTGTTCCCAAAATAGTGCAACAACCGATATCGACGGAAGTATTTGTCGGAGATGATGCTACATTTAATATCGAAGCTACAGGAGGATCTCTTTCCTATCAGTGGTATAAAGACAAGATTAAATTAGCTAATGAAACATCAATATACCTGAATATCAATGATGCTTCTTCAGCTAATGCGGGCCAGTATTATTGCATAGTTTCAAATACTGAAGGAGAAGTCTCAAGTGACACTATCACCTTGAAAGTGTATACTGATGAAGTAAAAATAAAATCAATAACTGTCAATAATGTCATTCTGGATGATATTAGTACTGTATATGCCATGTGTGGAACGAATGACGTCAGTATAACAATAGAGACGGAAGATAATGGTTCGAAGATATTTTACAAGGGAGAAGAGGTCTCAAACAATACAATCTTAGAGTCGATAGGCCGTCCCGGTATACAAGATATTCCGTTTTCAATAAAATCGGATATTGATCCTGACATGGAAAAATCATATGTAATTAAAATTGAGAAGTATTTTGATTTTTCTCAATTAGTAGTTATAAGATGGAATAATACTATGATAGCTAACAATAATAGTTCTACTAATGGAGGGTTTAAGTTTTCGGATTACAAATGGTATAAGGATGGCTTGCTGGTTGGGAATAAGGCTAGTTATTCGGCCGGTCCTCGCAGAGATATGCTGTTAAGTGAGGATTCGGAGTATTATCTTCAAGTGACAACGACTGATGGTAAAAACTTGCGCACATGTGCTTCTCGGGTTACTCTCTCTAAATCTGAAATTAAAATGTATCCAAATCCTGTAGAGGCAAACGGAACAATAACTATAGAAATAGATGCGGATGAAGATTTAATTAAAAATGCAAAAATTGAGATCTTTAGCTTGAATGGAATGCCGATTAACAGTCGCAATATTGAGGGGAAATATAATTCGGTGAGAATGCCGGCAGCTCCGGGTTCTTATATAGTAAGAGTCGTTTCAAGCGGACTTACAGACAGTTCAACTATTATTGTAAAATAATAAAACAAGTATATAACATGTTTAATAAATATATAATAATGATGGCGATAGGCATATCTGCCTATGCTATTGCTCCTGCACAAAGTCTATCTAACCATGAGATTTCGGTATGGGGAAGTGGAGGCTTATCAACGCTGAAGAGTGATCTGAATGTAGGTGATTCAGAGAATAAAGCAGGGGGAGCCTTTGGTATTGGTTACAATTATCATATCAACGAAAATTGGAGCTTGCTCTCAGGTCTGGAAATGGCTTTTTATCATGGAGAATCTTCTATTAGTGAGTTCACAGATTCATATAATGCAAACGATGGGGAATTTGATTTTATTTATCATACATCCGCAAATAAATATAGAGAAGATCAGAAATCAGCATTTCTTAATATCCCCATAATGGCACAATTTCAAAACCATGCTTTTAACAGCACCAAGTATTATATAGCAGGAGGATTTAAGATAGGTATCCCTGTATCTAAAAAGATGACAGTGGAGAATGTCGATTTCGATAACTATGGATATTATCCGGAATGGGAGAATCCGATACAGGACGACCCTTATTTCATGGGATTTGGTTCATTCAAAAGTCAGAACAAAAAAGGGAACCTTGACTTAAATCTTGTATATATATTATCTCTGGAAACGGGTTTCAGGTGGCCTTTATCTGATAATATGAATCTTTATACCGGTATTTATTGCGATTATGGATTGAATGATATAAAGAAGAACGGAGAACGTCTTATTCAATATAATACAGCTCTTCCTGAAGATTATATCCATAACAGTATGTTGAATTCTTTTTATACGATCGATAATAATGAAGTGGAAATAACAAATAAAGTAAATTTATTTGCTGTTGGTCTAAAATTGAGACTTTCTTTCGGAATATAAGATTGTTATACAATAAATCTTTCATAAAAAGTAGCAGGCTGTTTCGATACGGAAACAGCCTGTTCTATTTTTAAATGCTCATTTTTAAATTCTTACGACTTTATCTGCTACACATTCAAAATCTTTCAGATGAGTGGCCATCAGAATAGAAATATCAGGATACAAGCGTTTGATATTTTGAAAAATGGCAATAGCATTTTCAGAACTAATTCCCGCTGTAGGTTCATCTACTACTAATAACTGTGGTTTTTTGAGTAGAGCCTGTGCCAGCAATAACTTTTTCCGTTGTCCACCACTTAATGTTTCACCGTTTTCTCCTAGCCAGCTATTCAAACCATCGGGAAGAGACAAACGCCAGCTCGTCAGATCAACGGTGTCTAATACTTGTTCAATCGCTTCGTCAGGGTATCCTTCGAAGTTTTCACGTAATGTTCCGGTTAGCAAATAGGCTTTTTGTGTGACGTAGATACACTCAGGTACAGGTAGATGTAAGAGTTCTGAATCCTCATTCCATATCAATAAGCCATTTTGGCGATATTCGGGATAAAAGAGACTATTCAGTAAAGTAGTTTTTCCTTTTCCTGTTTCTCCGAAAAGTGCAATCCATTCTCCTTTTTTTATCTCTAACGACATCTCAGAGGTGAGTACGGATGTCTCAGGTATTTTGGCACTCAGGTTCTTTAAGCTTAAGTTTTCCAGGGTGGAATGAATCTCCACTGTTTCTACAGGTTGTTCTCCTTGCTTTATAATAGTGTCAACATCTTTTATTTGATGGGCTACCGCACTTTTTTCCGATTTTCCTGAAAAAAGCATTTCTGCCAGTTCTGCTTGTGCCATGATACCGAAGAAAATACCGATTGCTGTCGGAGCATCTATACCATGATGACGTGAACTCCAAAGCAAAAATGCAGCAATATAACTAAATCCGAGTCCGGCAATAAATTGGAGCCAGAATGAATTAGTTTGCAGTTTATCTTCCAGTTGCTCAAGCTGCAACAATCTTTGCTCATACTGTTCGATAGCTTTCTCTTCCAAATTGTATTTCGATATTTCTATCCGGCCTCTAAAGCTTTGTATCAGTGCCTGATTATTATCCTCACGATGTATTTTTAATTCTCCATAGAGTTTTCTGTTTTTTTGAAAAATTAATTGAGGTACAATAAACAGGAGAATGGAGGACGAAATTAAAAATTCTATAGCTATAGCCTTCGAAAATACAGTGAGAAAGAAAAAGTAGATACTGAGAGAAAGTATTAGCGCAGTAAATGGCAAAATCCATAAAAGAATGTGATTTAATATTTGATCAATGCCATGCGTACTATTCTCAAGTAGTGTTGAGTTATTATTAACTTGCTTTTTAAAATAAGGAAATTTGGCTACCGATTGGAATATTCTCAATTGTAGGCTTTGTTGAGCGTCTAGCGTGGTTTTGTGGTTTTCCAAACGTTCGAAATACCTCATAGCAGTACGAAGGAATGCCATTAAACGGATAATGGCAGACGGAACTAAATACGAAAATGTGGTATTTGCAGTAATAAATACTACACTACAAATAGCCAAAAACCATCCCGAAATAGCAGGTAGTGCAATAAATGCTATAGTCCAGAGCAGTAATAGCAAAAAGCCTCGTAACCATTTGCCAGCTAAAGGCTGTAATATATATATTGTAATAAATTTATTCATAACTCATCTGTTCCCCCCAATTTAAATTAACAATTGTATCGGCAACATTGTCGAACATCTTTTCGTGAGAGGCGACAATAACTAATCTATCTTCAGCCAATTTCATAATTTGTGGTAAAATAATTTCAATAGTATCAACATCCAGATTCGCTGTAGGCTCATCCAGAATAGCTATTGGCCTTGGGTGTAGCATCATCCGTGCAAGTGTGACTAATTGTTTTTCTCCACCCGAGAGTTGTTTTCCATTGTGACTTAGTGTAGTTTGCCAACCGTCCTCTTTTTTAGCAAGAATTTTGTCCAGAAACTCAGGATGTTGACTGGACTTATCTTCTTTCTCAAGAAAAACGTTGTATTGCAATGTTCCGTCAAAAATGAATGGAAATTGATTCATGTAAGAAGAATTGGCTCTCAACCATTGTTGAGACCATTTATTTTCTTTTCCATTCACAGAAACTACTCCTTCTTGAACAGACAAACTTCCGGTGCATATTTTTAATAAAGTAGATTTCCCTGATCCCGAAATACCCTTTACCAATACCAGTCCTTTCAGAGGTAGTTTAAGATCGATATTGTGAAGAACTTTTACGGGTGAATCAGGATAAGCGAAATTCAGGTTGTTGATTTCAAAATTGATAAGTCCCTCATTTATATCAGTCGGAGTGCTATCAATATTTTCATTTAGTATAGGCATCAGTAGTTTTGCCGACGCCACAGCTTTGTTTCTATCATGGTAAGCACTCACAAATTTTCGCAAGTAAAAGAAGAAATAAGGGGCTAGTGTGAGCAAAAATAATGCAGTCCGAAAATTGTAACCCTTCCCATAGCTAGGTCCGGACATGATTCCCAGAAGGCTCATCCCCAGATATATTGCAACAATGGCAATACAGATTGTGACAAAAAGTTCCAGTACTGCCGACGATAGTATAGCTACCCTCATTACATTGGTAGTAGCTTTGTTTAATTCTTTGCTTTTTTCGGACAGAAAACGATATTGAGGTTTGAAGTTATCTAAATTGATTATTTCGGCAATAGTCTGAAGACGATTGTAAAATACTGCTGAATATCTTAAAAAGAGATTGATATGCTTTTTATGTAGGGCTTCAGCCCCTATGCCGATAACGATCATTTGCATCGGGATAACAATTAACGAGACCAAAAGGGCTATAGCCACCCATTTTTCCATCCAAAAACTAACTATCAACAACATACCACTAACTAGAACTGATGCTATTGCATATGGGATAAAAAAAGCATAGAAGGGTTTGAGGTCTTCACTAATTCTGGTAACATAGAGAGTGCCTGCTACAGAATCTAATTGGCTGTTATTTAATAATATTGGATAAAGTTTTTTTTTGACTTTGGAAACAATAATATTTCCTGCCTTATAATTAAATTGTGATGCAAAATGGGCAAAAATATATCTACCTGTAAGGAAGGCTAATGCATATAGTAATACATTAGATTGAAGCAGTCCGTTGTTGAGCCACGAAGCTGCAAATTCCGACAGATACCAGCAAAAAATAACAAAGCATCCCGCGCTTAAAATAGTAAGTAAAGAAGCTGAAATATATGCACCTTTCGCTTCAGCTATTTTTTTACTCAGCCATCGGGAAGCACTTTCCTGATTTGAACTCATTGATTATATGTGATTTTGATTTTCATTTTTTTTCAAATGAAAATAGGTGGGTACTATGTGAACAAAGTGGTTTTACTCTATTATCAACAAAGATAATTATTTCTCTAAAATAACCATAGATGCAGAGCAGTAATCAATAGTAGGATTATATATTTATTTGCAATCATTGGATTCAGTCAAAATGCCATTTTGTAAAGTATTTAAATCAAAATCATCAATTAAGATATATGCTTAGATAAGTATCTTTGTATAAATTGCTATATCTGTATGCAAAACTCTTAAAATATGAATATTAAAAGATTCATCCTATTCTTTATCATTCTTGGAAATATTTTCTTTGGAACAAGCTATGCCCAATCTATTCGTCATATAGAAGAGACTTCTTATAATAATCCATGGCAAAAAGATGAGATGATCGTAAGTTATATTACTCCGTCGAGAATAATGTGGACTTCAGATACTTCCGGGAGAAATGTGAGGGCAGTAGAACGTTTATTAAAACCATTCTCCGGACAGGTGGCTGTTAATTCCGAAGAAATATGCGTTTTAAGTACTAAAGATGGAGGTTCTGCATCTATACTTCTTGATTTTGGGAAAGAATTTCAGGGAGGAATACAAATTGCAGCTGCAATAAGGGGGACGCAAGCACCTATAAGAGTTAGAATAAGGCTAGGGGAATCTGTAAGTGAAGCTATGAGCGATGTAGATACATCTTCTGCTACTAATGACCATGCTATGAGGGATTTTATTACTTATATTCCATGGCTGGGCACTATGGAAATAGGTGAGTCCGGTTTTAGGTTTGCACGTATAGACCTTATTGATAAAGATGTAGATTTACCTCTGGCTGCAGTTAGAGCGGCTTTTAGATATAGGGACATTCCATACTTGGGCTCATTTAAGTCGAGCGACGAACGATTAAACAATATCTGGCAAATGGGAGCTTATACGGTTCATCTAAATATGCAAAATTATTTGTGGGATGGGATTAAGCGTGACCGTTTGGTCTGGCTGGGCGATCTCCATCCGGAAGTAATGACGGTGAATAGTGTTTTTGGCGATCAAAATGTAGTGAAAAAGAGTCTTGATTTTGCACGTGACAATACTCCTCTGCCCGGATGGATGAATGGTATGTGCTCGTATTCTTTGTGGTGGATTATTATACATTGTGATTTATATAATTACCAAGGCGATTACAATTATCTTAAACAACAGTATCCTTACCTTGAAGGTTTAGTAGAGCAGGTTATCAGAAATATAGATGGAAATAAAGAGAACTTGCACGGCGGCACTCGATTTTTAGATTGGCCTACGTCCGAAAATCCAGATGTAATTCATGCAGGTCTACAGGCCATGACCATCTTGAGCCTTGAGGCAGCCACAGAGATAGCGGGATGGCTTGATGACAAAAATCTGGCAAATACATGTAATGAAGCTGTGAAAAGATTGCGAGAATATGTTCCTAATCATAAAAATAATAAACAAGCAGCATCCTTGCTCGCTTTAGCGGGAATATTGAATGTTCAAGATGCGGAGAAGGTTGTTTCTAAAAATGGAGCTAATGGATTTTCTACGTTTTATGGTTACTATATGCTTGAATCGTTAGCTAAAGCAGGAAAATATGACAAAGCGATGGAAATTATTTCGGATTATTGGGGTGGAATGCTTGATCTGGGAGCCACGACCTTTTGGGAAGATCTTACATTCAGCGATTTGGAGAAAGCATCACGTATAGATGAATTTGTTCCTGTTGGAAAATATGATATACATGCCGATGGTGGAGCCTATTGTTATAAAGGATTAAGGCATAGCTTTTGTCATGGCTGGGCATCAGGACCAACACCGTGGCTTAGTCGCTATGTGCTTGGTATATACCCGCTAGAACCTGGATTTAAAAAGGTGGAAATCAAGCCGCATTTGGGAAATCTGAAGTGGGTTGAAGGAACTTTTCCTACACCTCATGGTATGATAAAAGTGAAACATGAGAAACTTGCAGATGGAACTATAAAGACTGATGTTGATGCTCCTGAGGGTATGCAAATTGTTAGGTGAGTTTCATAATAATTCTAGCGACTATTGTTGATTTGTAAAGGAGTAATAAATGCCTAAAATCCGGTTACAAAGACTAATGTGCTAAATTTGGAATCATTAGTAAATAAACAGTAACTGAACTCCTTCTTGGCCTTTAAACAAAATAGATTTCTGACTGGCTGTGCTTCGGTTGTTTAATTTGTTTTTCAATGTTTAGATGCAAAAATTCCTTTTTTCTTATACCTAATATCCTCTACAAGATAAAATACATCGGGATCGAAAGAAGATATGATATTTATGACTTCGTTCAACGATTTTCGATTAATGACTATTTCTACAATATGAACGGCGGATATGGCTCCTTCTCCTTTTATAAAAGTAGCACCAATGTTTATCTTATTAAGGGCTTTTATTAATTCAGTCCCTTCTTTCTTCGTGTATACACGTAGAAGTTGGTATCCGAATGCTATTTTATTCTCTACAAGTATTCCAACGTAGTTACCTGCTGCGTAACCTGCTGCATATGCTAAATACGAAACAATACTATTGGTTTGAGCAAATATCTGCGATATTATTACTACCCAAATAAATACTTCCACAAATCCAACAAGGGGTGCCTTGTATCTTTCTCCTTTCGAGACAAAGATAATACGTAAGGTTCCTAGTGTAACATCACAAATGCGACCTAAAAATATTACTATAGGCAATAACCATGGATAGAGATCAAAAATATCAAACATAATTCTTAGCTTTATATATGATTATAAAATAAAATACCGCCCTTATAGATTATAAGGAATGTGTTCCATTCTGTCATAAAGTTACGAATGATATTCGTGGTTAGCAAAAACCGACTGCTTTTTGCTTCATAATTCTATAATATTAGGCTCTTTTGTTGAAAAATAATATCTATTTAGGCAAGTTAAACGCAATTTTTAAGGCTTCCATATCTTTCATTGATGTTCCTTCAGGTTCAAATCCCATTGATTTAGCGGTTAGATAAATTTGCGCTGATTTGGAGAGGGTATCGATCATATCGAATGCCTCCATTATATTTTCAGCTACAGCGCAGATTCCATGCTTTTCCCACATTACCACATCATATTCTGCCAGCATCTCTACTGTAGCATCTGCCAATTCAATTGAACTTGGCATCTTGTAAGGAATGATTCCTAAACCTTTGGGGCAAAAGGCTCTTGTTTCGGGAATCATGCTCCACAATAGATAAGTTAGCTTATCCTTTTCAAGAAAAGCCGGATTGTGAGTCATTGCGATCAGATCAATAGGGTGGGTATGCAAGGCTGCTTTATAGCCTGAACCAATCTCGATCTGATAATTGTGCATAGACAAGTGAGATGGCAACTCAGACGTTGGGGCTACAGGGTTGTCAGCTATTATTACATAGCTGCTGCAATCATCCAGAATCCTAATTACAGCACCGTTATCCATTGGCCATCGTGCAAGATCACGCATACGTTTGTTTGTCCCTTTGCAAAAGAAATAACAATCTTTTAGATGAGGCAGGGGTTTACCTATTTGTATTACTTTACTTATGGGTTTAAGATTCTTTATTTCGTCGTCTGCAAGGTCAGTGATATTTATAGTTATATTACCTCCGTTACGTTCTGCCCATCCTTTTTGCCATAAATACCCTGCAACTTCAGCTACTTCATTTATCCGTTTAGTTAGTTCAGGGCGATTATCTAATATTGATTTCATATTATGTTTATAATTGATGTTGTGTACTCATTTTAAATAAGCTATTATTCGGATTACATTAATCTTGAGCCATAGCTACAACGATAATAGATGAAATAAGAACGATTAATCCGACTATCAGTACAGTGATAGTCGATTTATTTACTCCTTTCCATTCTTTTAGGATTATTCCCCATACATTGCTAAATAATACGTTCAATGACATTAGTATACTCCACGAAAAAGCCAGTAAAATAGGGCTCTCGGTTAGAAAACTTTTGCCCATTTCCAATCCGAAGAATTGAGAGTACCAAAGTACTCCGGCCAGAGCACAAAACAAAATATTATTAATTAATATTTTCTTAGGAACAGATAGATATTCTTTACCTGTCTTGTTCTTTATGTTCTGTTGAATGCAGTAAGTAGCATTAGTCATAAAGCCTCCTAATGTTACTAGAAAGATGACCGGTAATCCGGCAAAAAGAGGTTCTACACCTTTGCTAAGAGCCGCTTCTTTGATGGGTATTCCGGCTTCAAGTCCAAGTGCAAAACAGGCACTCATAATCCCGGCAAGTAGTGCAACTAGTAGACCTTTGGTTAGGGCAAAATCTTTAACAGCTGCTTTTTTCTCTTCGTCACTCATATTCTTAGAGCGGAGGCTGCCTGCATAGCCGATAATGGCAATACCAGCAAGGGTTATGCAAACTCCGATAAGCAACATCACTCCTTCGCCGTGTAGCAAGTCCTTTCCATATAGTAATGCAGGAAACAATGTACCGAAAGCAGCACAAGTGCCTAAAGCAATACTCTGTCCTAATGCTACGCCGAGGTATCTCATACTCAATCCGAAGGTAAGGCCACCAACGCCCCAAAGTATCCCAAATATAATAGCTTTGATAGCTCCCCCCGAAGCCCAGAGATCAAGGAGATTTTGTCCGTCGGGTATGGCAAGTAAGGCTCCTAATAAGGGAAATACCAGCCAGGCGAAGATTCCTTGCACTAGCCAGAAAGACTCCCACGACCAATCTTTTATTTTTTTTATAGGTACATAAGAACTCGATTGTCCGAGACTTCCGATGGCGATGATCAATAAGCCTAGAATTGTATTCATAGTTGTTTTTATAAATAAAAAGTAAACAAATAACTTGCAACAAGCTCCTTTTTAAAGAATAATTGAGGGTTCTGCTCTTGTTGTAAGCATATCTGTATCTGCTTATCGTTTGGAAGTTACATTTCTCTCGTATTGTTGTATTTCTCCGATATAATCATCACCGATTGCTACGTCGTTTTTCAGACAGAAGTAATCCCATACTGCATTCCATGGCAAAACTTTAGATTCTTCCAATAAGGCGAGCCGTTCGAAATATAGACCGTTTGCTTCATATTCTCGTAGTTGACCCAGAGGTTCCAGCAATGCTTGTAAAAATGCTTTTTGAGTGGCGCGGATACCTATTACATAAGCGCCTATACGATTGATAGATGCATCGAAGAAGTCGAGCCCTATGTGCACCTTCTCAAGAGCATCGGCGCGTACCACTTCTTTTGCAAGTTCTAAAGTTTCATCGTTAAGAATGACTATATGATCTGAATCCCAACGTACAGGGCGGCTTACATGCAACATGATTTCAGGTGTAAATAAGAGCAGGGAAGATATTTTATCCGCCACACTTTCCGATAAATGGAAATGACCCATATCGAGTGTAACCATTTTTTGTTTCTTCGCACCATATCCTAAATAGAAGTCGTGTGAACCTACTGTATAACTTTCAAGGGCTATGCCAAATAGCTTAGACTCTATACAGTCCTTCATGTTTTTATACTCTTTAGCGAATATCTCGTCCAAAGATTTTTCCAGTAAGGAGCGATATTTATAGCGATTCACGGTCAAATCCTTCATTCCGTCATGTATCCAAATATTCATGATGCATGGATCATTTTGGAATTTACCCATTTCTTCGGAAATGGCACGGCAACGTTTTGTATGTTCAATCCAAAAATCACGGATAGATTTATCCGGATTAGCTAACGTAAGATCACCGCTTTTAGAATGGCCGAATGATGTAGAATTAAAGTCTAGCTTAATTCCCTTTTCTTTACCCCACTGCATCCAACTTGTAAAATGAGAAGCTTCAACCTGATCTCGATCGACAACTTTATCGCCAAAGTCACCATATATTTCATGCAGATTCAAGCGATGTTTCTTTCCTCCCACCAATGTCAATACTTTCTCTATATCTGTACGAAGTTCATTTATGTTGCGGGCTTTTCCGGGATAATTTCCTGTAGCTTGTATTCCTCCACCTCCGAGGTTTCCGAGATTTTCAAATCCTGTAACGTCATCAGCCTGCCAACAATGGATGGATATTGCCAGATTATCTAATTTTTCTAGAGTAGTATCTACATCTACCCCAACACTGGCATAACGCTCCTTTGCTATTTCGTACGATTTTTGGACGAGTTCTCTTTTATTCATGGTTTTATTGATTAAAGATTGTTATTTGATGTATTGTATAAATCTGTTATAAGCTCCTTGCCACAAAAGAGTATCTTGTGGATAGAAAGTTTCGGTTGTTATCGAATTATTTATTATTTGTCGTATCTCATGTAATGAGCTAACCAGTCCGAGCCCTTTTGCCTGGATCATTACATTACCTATTGCGGTTGCTTCTCTTGGCCCTGCAACGACGGGAATTCCGATTGAGTTGGCTGTTGCTTGATTTAAGAGATTGTTTTGTGAACCTCCTCCAATTACATGCAATTTCTCTATCTTGAATGGAGCCATCTTTTGCAAACATTCTAATACATATCTGTATTTGAGAGCTAGGCTATCGAAAATACAACGTATAAATTCAGCATCACTATAAGGGGCTTTTTGATCTGTTACTCTACAAAAAGAGATAATTGAATCAATCATACTATCGGGATTGGCAAAAGAGGAATGATCGGGATCAATCAATGATTGGAATCCTTCAACAGATTCGGACATAGCTACAATTTCAGGATAGGTGTAGATTTTCCCAGTGTTTTCCCATTCTTTCCTACACTGCTCCAGTAACCACATCCCTGTAATGTTTTTTAAAAAACGTGTTGTTCCTTCTACTCCTCCTTCGTTCGTAAAATTCATATCGAATGAATCAATATTTATAATAGGTTCTTTGACCTCTATGCCCATCAGCGACCATGTACCCGAGCTTAAATATGCAAAGTTCTCATCTTGGGCAGGTACTGCCACAACTGCAGATGCTGTATCATGACCTGCCACAGCTATGACTGGAACCTTTTTAATGTCACACTCCTTTGCTACACTATCTAACAGGCAACCGACAACTTGTCCGGGCATTACGATTGACTGTATAATGGAAGGATCAACATTTATAGCTTCAAGTAATTTACTCTCCGTTTTTTTTGTTTTGGGATTTAGTAATTGTGATGTAGAGGCAATTGTATATTCACAGATTTTTTTACCTGTAAGCATATAGGACAATGCATCGGGCATAAATAATAAATCTTTTGCTGAGTTTAATGCAGCAAAGTTTTCCTTTTTTGCTGCAAATATTTGAAATAAACTATTGAAATTCATTATTTGTATGCCGGTCAGATTATATACCTCCTCTTTTGATATAATCTTAAAGTATTCTTCGGGTATTCCATTTGTATATGGATCACGATAAGATCGAGGTTGACTCAGTAAAGTGCCGTCTCCTCCAAGAAAAACAAAGTCGACTCCCCATGTATCTATACCGATTGCATCTATATTAACTCCGATGGATGAGGCTGCTTTTAGTCCGTTTTTTAATTCGTCAAAAAGAGCCAATATATCCCAATAGTATTTATCATGTATTCGAATTATTTTGTTTGGGAAACGGGTTAGTTCTTTTAATTCCAGTTTGTTGTTGGAAAGGGTCGCCAGAATAGAACGTCCGCTTGTCGCACCTAAGTCAAAAGCGAAAAAGTGATGGGTGTGCTTGGAGGTATTCATTGTAGATTTAATTTGAAGTAAAATTAACTACCTCAAAAGAAAACCCATTTATGCATTTGATATAAATACTACAAAATATGATACTGATTATTTTGTTAGACTTCTATGTCTGTTTTGGCGGGAATAAGAATAACATGCTTTATAAGACGAAAGCGATATTACAATATGGTTTTTATTAGCGTAATTATAAGTTGTTAGGTATTATCCTATCCTATCTTTTATTATTATATTTTTACCTTGTGTTATTACCCGATATGTCATTGGTGTTACTTTTGTCTTCTTTTTAAATAAAGTGCAAAAGTAATTGGGATTATCAAAGCCCAGCTTATCGGCAATCTCGATATTAGATAAGTCGGAGTTGGTTAATAATTCTTTGCTCTTTTGGATCTTCATTTCATTGATATACTGCATAGGAGAAAAACCGGTATATTGCTTGAAAATCTTTCTAAACCAAGAATAACTAATGTTTAGTCTTGATGCTAGTTCGTTGGGAGAAATATTAGTATATATATTTTCTGTAATAATTAGTTTGGATTTATTTATAAGCTTGACGATTCTCATTTCTTCAAAAGATGAAGATTTATTATATGAATAAGCATAACCTAATAAATAGTCGACTGTTCCGGCCAAAAATTGTTGAAACCCTGCTTTTTGTTCCTTTGCTGTAACAATAGCCTGTAAAAACATATTAACTAGTTCGTCTTGGAGTCCGACATTTAATATAGGTTTTTGCTTACTAAAGAAATTTGAATCAATACGTTTGTCCATATTCTTACCGCTAAAGCCAATCCAATATTCATTCCATCCCGTAGATTTATCCGGTTTATATGCATGCCATTCACCCGGATAGAGGAGGAACATCTTTCCTTCAGAAATAGTTTGGCTTTTGCAACTGGCCGAAACAAATTCGCCTTGACCTTGAGTAATATATAATAGCTGATACTCATCTAATATTCTGCCCTTGTCTGTGTTGAATAAGTATCGTGTAGGATGATTCTGTGGAGGATATACTTCCTCTGGCTCAATGTGTTGAAACCCTACAGTATTTACAGTTAATCCCCACTCTATATCCCGTTCATTCGTAATTAGGTATTTTATGTGAATGGCATCTTTTTTCATGATATTATTACTAAAAGCTTCTGGTTCTATTGTTGATTTAAAGTTTACTTTACATCTTATTATGTTATGGTTGCAGAACTCCGATTCCTTTGTAATTGTCCTTCAGGCATTGCATTTGGATGACAGAAAATAAAGAGTTGGCTAGTAAAGGTATTAAATATATTAAGAAAATGTATTTCAGGGGCATTAAATTATTATTTGAAGCATATATCTGTCGTAATTACTAGAGTTTCTTTTTTCGATGTTATATACTTACTATTTTACAATATTTTATATACTTTTGTAGCCTTATTCAATTAACGAAAAGTATGTCTCAAAAAGTAAGAGTACGCTTTGCTCCGAGTCCTACAGGGCCGTTGCATATAGGGGGCGTGCGTACAGCCTTGTATAATTACCTGTTTGCTAAAAAACATGGTGGAGATTTTATCCTTCGCATAGAAGATACCGACTCGCAACGATTTGTTCCCGGGGCAGAAGAATATATAATAGAAGCATTTACATGGCTAGGCCTCCAGTTCGATGAGGGGACTCATATAGGAGGACCATATGCTCCTTATCGTCAGTCTGATAGGAAGGATATATATAAGAAATATGTAGAAATACTCTTAGACAAAGGCGCAGCCTATATAGCATTCGATACACCGGCTGAGTTGGAAGCTAAACGTGCTGAAATATCTAATTTTCAATATGATGCATCTACTCGTAATGGAATGCGTAACTCGTTAACATTGAGCAAAGAAGTTGTTGATAATCTGATAAAAGACGGAAATCAATACGTGGTACGTTTCAAGATTGAGGCTAATCAGGAAGTTGTAGTTAATGACCTTATCAGAGGAGAGGTTAAATACAATTCGTCGGTTTTAGATGATAAGGTATTATATAAGTCTGCAGATAATCTACCGACTTATCATCTTGCTAATATAGTAGATGACCATTTGATGGAAATTACACATGTTATTCGCGGTGAAGAGTGGCTACCCTCGGCCCCATTACATGTACTACTATATAGAGCATTTGGATGGGAAGATACTATGCCACAATTTTCTCATTTACCGTTATTACTTAAACCGGAAGGAAACGGAAAATTAAGTAAGCGTGATGGCGATCGCCTTGGCTTTCCGGTATTTCCTTTGGAATGGAAAGATCCGAAAACGGGGGAAATATCATCAGGTTACCGTGAGAGTGGCTATTTACCCGAAGCTGTTATTAATTTTCTGGCTCTTTTGGGGTGGAATCCAGGCAATGATCAGGAAATTATGTCAAAAGACGAGCTTATTCAGCTTTTCTCACTTGAAAAGTGTAGTAAAAGCGGAGCTAAGTTTGATTATGAAAAAGGAAAATGGTTCAATCATCAATATATACAATTAAGTTCAAATGCTGAAATAGCAAATATTTTCTATCCTATGCTTGAAGAAAAAAGTGTAGATGTGAATATTGAATATGTAGAAACGGTTGTCGGGCTTGTTAAAGAGCGTGTAAATTTTGTAAAAGAATTGTGGGATCAATCCTTCTTCTTCTTTCAATCTCCTTCTTCGTATGATGAAAAGGTGGTGAAAAAGCGTTGGAAAGAGGATTCTCCTGCTTTAATGTCAGAACTGATTGATGTCTTAAAGGGTATTGAAGACTTTTCTGCTCATAATCAGGAAGAGATAGTTAAAGCTTGGATTGAGAGTAAAAACTATCATCTCGGAAATATAATGAATGCTTTTCGGTTGGCTATTGTTGGAGAATCGAAAGGGCCTCATATGTTTGATATAACAGCTACTATAGGTAAAGAGGCTACTCTTTCTCGTCTCGAGAAGGCTATTAGGGAAATTAAATTGTCGTAAGATGGTGCTTTATAATTTGGGCATATACTTGTATGCGTTTATTGTCCGCATTATTTCCCCTTTCCATAAGAAAGCGCGAAAAATGATAATTGGGCATAAGCAGACCTATAAAATATTAAAAAAGGAAGTTGATCCGCAGGCTAAATATATTTGGTTTCATGCCGCCTCACTAGGTGAGTTTGAACAAGGAAGGCCCATTATTGAAGAAGTGAAGCGTAGACATCCGGAGTATAAAATATTACTGACTTTTTTTTCTCCGTCGGGATATGAGATAAGGAAAGATTATCCTTTAGCAGATATTGTTTGCTATTTGCCTTTTGACAAGAAACGCAATGTGAAAAAGTTTCTGAAGTTAGTACGGCCTTCAATAGCTATATTTATCAAATATGAATTTTGGTATAACTTTGTAAATAAGTTAAATAAAGAGGGTGTACCAATTTATATGGTTTCGGCCATATTTCGGCCATCCCAGATGTTCTTTAAATGGTATGGGGGAGATATGAGAAAACTTCTCAAGAAATACACCTCGATATGTGTACAAGATGAGCGTTCTGCAGAGCTACTCAAGAGTATTGATGTTACTAGAGTCGAGGTTTGTGGTGATACCCGCTTCGACAGAGTGATAGCTATTCGCGAAAAGGCTAAGCCTTTAGCTATTGTCGACACTTTTGCTAAAAAGGCTGTATCAGAAGGTGAGAAGATATTTATAGCGGGAAGTAGTTGGCCAAAAGATGAGGATGTTATCATACCTTATTTTAATATAACCACTGATTTGAAGCTGATTATCGCTCCGCACGAAATCAATGAGGCTCATTTAAAATATATAGAAAGTAATCTGCAAAGGCCATATATTCGTTACTCGAAGGCTATACCAGAGATGATGGCAGACTATGATTGTCTTATTATTGATTGTATGGGTATTCTGTCATCAGCATATCGATATGGGCAGGTCGCTTATATTGGAGGAGGGTTTGGTGTGGGTATCCACAATGTTCTTGAAGCGGCTGTGTACAATATACCTGTCATTTTTGGACCGAATTTTAAGAAGTTTAGGGAGGCTCAACAGTTAATAGAAACAGGAGGGGGATATTCTATTCCTGATTCTGAATCTTTCAGAGGTTTAATGGACGAATTCCTTCAATATCAGGATACATTATCAGCCGCAGGAAAACATGCCGGAGATTATGTACGTTCCAATAGTGGAGTCGTAGGAAGAGTCATGGATGTTCTCAAGCTTTAATTCTATCCCTTTTAGCATCTATTTTTCTTCTAATAAAAAATATTCTTGTAGATTTGTATTCTAAACCATAGTGTTATGGCGCAAATAGATAAGATAATTATAGGAAAGATTAAGATTCCTACCCCAGTATTTTTTATAGTAACAATCTTAATCATTATGTATTTTTTGCCTCGTGAAGGCAAATATAAATATACATATACTGAGAATAAGCCCTGGCAATATGGATTATTGACTGCTCCGTTCAATTTCCATATTCATAAGTCAGATGAACAGGTAAAACTCGAAAAGGATAGCATTTTAAGATCCTATCAGCCATATTATCAGGTTGATCAAGAAATATCAAAAAAAGCAATTTCACAATTTACACAAGATGCATCTGCTAAAAGTGTACCTCCTGATTACATTAGTTATGTGACCCGAAAATTGAATGAGGTATATAAAGCCGGAGTAATATCAGCTGAAGATTATGATAAGGTTCAGCAACTAAATAAAAAGCAGATACAGCTTCGGAATGATAATAATATCGCATCTACGCGACATTTGGCATCTTTCTATACGCCCAAACAGGCTTATGAGAAGATTATGAGTGATGCGCCTTCACATGTGAATATAGCTCATCTAAAAGCGATAAATATCAATGATTATCTGAATCCCAATATTCAGTATGATGAAAAAATGTCATCAAATATGAAGGAGGAGCTGCTTAAGCAAGTTGCTTTGTATGAAGGTGAAGTACAATCGGGAGAAAAAATCATAGATCGCGGTGAAATTGTAGATTCGCATACCAAAAATATACTCGATTCTTATAATACAGAAGTGGAAAGCAAAGTGGGTACAAAATCTAAACCAGGCTGGCTTATATTCGGAGAATTAATTATGATAACACTATTAATGATGACATTGATGGTTTATCTTAAGTTTTACCGATTACATGAATATCGGAATAAAAAGAGTATAATTTTTATACTTATTATGGTTGGGATTTTCCCAATCATAACGGGATTAATGTCAGATACTAAGATGTTTAGCCTTATGTATCTAATACCATTTGCTATCCCGACAATTCTTATCAGGACCTTTATAGATTCTCGCACAGCTATGACCACTCATCTGATAACTGTGTTTATTTGTGCATTGATGCTTCCATTGGCTCAGATGCCTCAGTTTATTGTAATGCAGATTTTGGTAGGATACATGTGTATATTTAGCTTAAGAAATTTATCGGAACGTTCTCAATTAGTTTATTGCTCACTATTTATCCTTCTCACTTATATCGTTACCTATACTGCTTGGATACTGTGTACAGAGGGTAATCCGTCGCTCATTTTTGAAAATAGCAGATTGTATATTTATTTCTGCATAAACTTTGTTTTTGTGTCATTTGCCTATCTGTTAGTTTATGTTTGCGAACGTGTATTCGGTTTTATCTCGGAAGTAAGTATGATTGAATTATCGAATACCAACAGACCTCTATTACAAGAATTATCAGAAGTAGCTCCTGGTACATTTCAACACTCCATGCAAGTATCTACTTTGGTCGTGTCTGCAGCACAGCGTATAGGAGCCAATGCAGCCCTTGTGCGTACAGGAGCATTATATCATGATATAGGGAAAATGGTAAATCCTATATTTTTTACTGAGAATCAGGTTGAAGGAATTGATCCTCATGCCGGATTGTCAGAGAAAGAAAGTGCTCAAATCATTATCGGCCATGTTGAAGAAGGAGTTAAAATAGCAAAGAAGCACAATCTTCCCCAACAAATTATTGATTTTATAGAAACACACCACGGAAAAGGTAAAGCTAAATATTTTTATAATTCGTACGTTAACTGCCATCCGGATGAAGAGGTTGATATTAATGATTTTACCTATCCGGGACCGAATCCTTTTACTCGAGAAACCGCCTTGTTAATGATGGCAGATACAGTAGAAGCTGCTTCCAGAAGTCTGAAGGATAATAGTAAAGAGGCGATAACAGAACTTGTAAACCGTTTGATAGACTCACAAGTAAGCGATGGCTTATTCAAGAGTGCTCCTATAACATTTAAGGATATTGAACTTACAAAAGAAGTTTTCAGCGAGAAACTGATAAGTATGCGTCATATGCGAGTTGCGTATCCCGAACTTAAAAAGCAGAAAGATGAGACACTGATTGAAGAATAGATATATACCATAATAAAACAAAAACATAAGATGAAGAAATTATTTGTATTGTCAGCATTTGTGTTGATGACACTCGGAGCTTCTGCTCAAGAGTCCTCCAAGGGCTATCAGTTTTCAGTAGTGAAAGAGAATCCGATTACCTCTATTAAGAATCAAGGGAATAGTGGCACGTGTTGGAGCTTTTCAGGTCTAGGCTTTTTAGAATCGGAGGTAATCCGTATGGGTAAAGGGGAGCATGATCTGTCCGAAATGTATATTGTTCGTCGCAATTATGCGGATAAGGCGTCTAAATATGTACGCGTGGGCGGTAATCTTAATTTTGCCCAAGGGGGTTCGTTTGCTGATGTTGTTGAAACGTTAAATGAATATGGAGTTCTTCCTAACGAGGTTTATACTGGCCTTAACTATGGTGAAACTATGCACAAGCATGGTGAGGTAGAAGCAGGATTAGCCGGATATGTGAAGGGCATCAATGAAAATAAGAATAAACGCATTTCGCCTGTATGGGCTCAGGGTTTGAATGGCATCTTAGATGCATATTTCGGAATTGTTCCTCAAAGTTTCCAATATGAAGGGAAAACTTATACAGCTGAGTCTCTTCGCCAATCTTTGGGTTTAGATGCAAATAATTATATATCAATAACATCATTCACTCATCATCCATTTTATGTTCCTTTTGCATTGGAAATCCCTGACAACTGGCGATGGGCTATGTCTTATAATTTACCAATCGATGAGATGATACGAGTGTGCGATAATGCTATTAACAACGGATATACTATTGCATGGGCTTCCGATGTTAGTGAAATAGGTTTTACTCGTAATGGGTTAGCTGTTATACCCGATGAGGATGCTCCGGAAAATGTAGGTTCTGATCAGGCTCATTGGTTAGGCTTATCTCAGAATGAAAAAAATAACCGTATTAGAGCGAAAGTAGAACAAGGGCCGGTTAAAGAAAAAACAATTACTCAAGAAATGCGCCAGATTGCGTTTGACAATCAGGAGACAACAGATGATCATGGTATGCAAATTTATGGTATAGCAAAAGATCAGGATGGAAATAAGTATTACATAGTAAAGAACTCATGGGGAGAAGCCGGTGCATATAAAGGTATCTGGTATGCTTCGGAAGCTTTTGTGAAATATAAAACTACAAGTATAATGATTCACAAAGACGCCCTACCTAAAGATATTGCTAAAAAATTAGGTTTAAAATAATATGGATATAAGGATTATAGGCTTATTATTTATTTCTTGTTTGTTCTTTTCCTGCAATCGTTCAGGAGACGATTCTCAAAAGAATCAGGTAGAAATATCAAAGGACTCGTCAGTCCGTTTAGAGAAGGGGAATATTAAACATACAGTTATGTTTAATTTGCAGTATGATTCTGATTCATCCGAGGCTAAGACTTTTCTACAAGATGGACAGCGAATTCTGAGTGCCCTTCCTATGGTAAAGAATTTCGAAGTATTTCGTCAGGTAAGTAGTAAGAATGGATATCAATTCTATTTTTCAATGATTTTTGAAGATCAGACAGCCTATCAGGCATATAACGAACATCCGGAACACGTGAGATTTGTAAAAGAACGTTGGGAAAAGGAAGTTACCGATTTTCTTGAAGCCGATTTTGTTAATGTTGAATGACTGATATAATTGTCTTAATATAAAAAAGGATGAATCTTAGATTCATCCTTTTTCTTTCCAAATCAATCAATATTACTTCTTGCGTGAAGTACAACCTTTACCATTTACCAAATAAAGATTTCATTCGTTGTTTCCAATTCTGAAATAGCGAATTGTTGTGTGTAAACAGATAGTATATAATAATAGAATTTTGTTTTGCATTTATAGTTATTATTTTTTTCTTGATGTAAAGTACCTTGTTTTTTGTTTCTCATCTGTTGCGTCAATATTAAGACTTTGGGCTGTATTTGTTTAGTTTTGGTTAATATCGACAAACTAAAAAAAGTATAATATATTTTGTTTTTATCAATAAAATAATTTACTTTGCAAATATTTAATAGTAGCAAATATTTATACATGGAACCAATTTGTCAATTAAAAGATATATATAAGATATTATACAACTTTGAAAAAGAGTTTTCAGAGAAGAATGGTATTACTATCAATGAAGGTATGCTTCTTTGTTGCCTTAAGGATGGAAAACCTAGAGCTGCAACTGAGTTATGTGATTTTGTCGGGCTATCTAATTCCCGTGTATCCCGTGTAATAAATACTGTAGAGGCTAAAGGTTATATTATGCGTGAAATGGGGATAAAAGATAAGCGCCAAATGATATTTACCCTTACAGAACAAGGTAAACAAAAGACAAAAGAGATGCAGATGCAAGGTATGGATTTATCAGCTCTAGCTCAGCAAATCTCAAAAATATTGGGATAAGTATTCCTTTTATTTTTCTTATTTAATTGCTAATAACAAATATTTATAATATAAATTATGAAAATACTTATAATAGGAGGAGTTGCCGGAGGCGCAACAACTGCTGCAAGGCTAAGAAGAGCGGATGAAAGTGCTGAGATAGTTTTATTTGAACGGGGCGAATATATTTCATATGCCAATTGTGGCTTGCCTTATCATATAGGAGGTGCTATTAGTGAACGAGATAGGCTTTTCGTTCAGACTGTTAATGGTTTTATTAATCGATTTAATATTGATATAAGGGTGCAGTCGGAAGTGGTTGACATCGACACACAAAATAAGACTGTAACAGTAAGAAATATTTCGATAGATGAAACTTATACTGAAAGTTATGATAGGTTGATCATATCCACCGGTGCAGAACCGATTAAACCTCCACTTATCGGGATAGAAGATAAACGCATATTTTCATTGCGCAATGTTCCTGATATGGATAAAATAAAGACTTATATAGATAATAATAAGCCTAAATCGGCAGTAGTTATTGGTGGTGGATTTATAGGTTTAGAGATGGTAGAAAATCTACATGATGCAGGTATAAAAGTTTCTGTTGTGGAGAAGAGCAATCAGGTAATGGCTCCGATTGACTTTGCAATGGCTGCAATTGTTCACCAGCAACTAAAGCAAAAAGGAGTCAATCTTTATTTGGGAGAAAGCGTTATCAGATTCGAATCGGAAGATAACCAGATAAAAATAAAAACAGAGAACAGTGGTGAACTGAAAGCTGATATGGTTATTCTAAGTATTGGAGTACGTCCTGAAGTAGGGCTGGCAAAAAAGGCAAAGCTAGAACTCGGGGCTTTGGGTGGAATCAAAGTAGACGATTATATGACTACATCTGATAAGAATGTATATGCTTTGGGAGACGCGGTTGAAGTATTTAATCCGGTTATAGGTAAACATTCGTTGATCCCTCTTGCCGGACCTGCAAATAAACAGGCTCGTATTGTAGCTGATAATATTATAGGAGGAAATAAATACAAGTATACCGGAACAATAGGTACTTCTATTGCAAAAGTTTTTGATCTTACAGTAGCAGCTGCTGGAGCGTCTTCCAAATTGCTTGACAGAGAAAATATTCCTCACATTGCATCATATACACATGGAAGTTCACATGCCGGATATTATCCGAATGCTTTACCTTTATCAATAAAAATAAACTTTTCACCGACGGATGGCAAGCTCTTAGGTGCACAGATTGTTGGCTTCGACGGAGTAGATAAACGTATAGACCTCTTTGCTCAAGTAATAAAGAAGGGAGGTACGATCTATGACCTCCAAGAAATAGAACATGCTTATGCCCCTCCATATTCATCTGCAAAAGATCCCGTAAATATAGCCGGATTTGTAGCAGACAATATCCTAAATGGAAAAGTAAATGTTATTCAGTGGAATCAATTGAATGATTTTGAAAAATCGAAAGTTCTTCTAATAGATGTTCGTACACCTGAAGAGCATGAGTTTGGTAATATAGAAGGTTCTGTAAATATACCTGTCGATGATATACGCAAACGTTTAGCCGAAATATCGAAAGACAAAACTATAATTGTTTACTGCGCAGTAGGGCTTCGAGGATATACTGCTTCTAGAATATTGATGCAACATGGTTATAAGAATGTTTATAATCTTTCGGGAGGATATAAAACTTACTCTTGTGCTTCTGAGAATGATAGTCCTGCGGTTGCATGCGAAACTTCCATTGAGGATGATGGTGTAGTGAAGCAATTTACAAATGTTAAAACAATAGCTATAGATGCATGTGGCCTGCAATGCCCCGGGCCTATAATGCAACTGAAAAAGAATTATGACCAAATCGAATACGGCGATCGTCTGGAAATAAAGGTAACAGATCAGGCTTTTAGCGAAGATCTTAATGGTTGGTCTCGTATGGTAGGAGCTAAAGTATTGGGGATAAATAACTCGGGAGGTGTAATAACGGCGACTATAGAAAAGCAGGCAAAAACAAATGCTGAAAAAGGTATTGCAGGTGGAGATAATAAGACGTTAGTGGTATTTAGTGATGATTTGGATAGGGCATTGGCCTCCTTTGTTATTGCTAATGGTGCTGCAGCTTCAGGTAAAAAAGTTAGTATATTCTTTACTTTCTGGGGGTTGAATGTTATTAAGAAGACAAAGAAGCCATCAGTAGAAAAAGATCTTATGGGCAAAATGTTCGGTTTTATGCTCCCGTCTAGTAGTAAGAACCTTAGTTTATCCAAGATGAATATGGGAGGCTTAGGCAGTAAAATGATGCGGATGATAATGAAGAATAAGAATATAGATAGCCTCGAAAATCTTATGCAACAAGCCAAAGATAATGGAGTCGAATTTATAGCCTGTTCTATGTCGATGGATGTGATGGGAATAAAAAAAGAAGAGCTAATGGATGACATTACGATTGGAGGTGTAGCGGCTTATCTCGATAGAGCAGAAAACGCAAATGTGAATCTGTTTATTTAATCAGCTTATGCTAAATATGGTTGTATTTATTTGATAATATTATATTTACGTTATCTTTGAACAATGGAAAAATTATTAACTATACTTAAGCGAAACTGGACATATCTTGTTGGTGCAATCTCCGGAGGTATAACAGGTTATTTATACTGGTACTTTATCGGATGTAGTAGTGGTACATGTCCTATTACAGCATCACCTGTAAATAGTATCGCTTGGGGAGTAATTATGGGTGGATTATTATTTAGCCTATTTAAGAAAGGGGCTAATAATGAATAGGATAACAATATCTAAATTCCATTTATCTAATCTCATTAAAGGCATAATATTTGTAATGCTATTAATGTCCGTTTTTTCATCTTGCTGTGTAAGTGGTTATTGCCAGACAGGTGCCAGACAAATTTCTAAAGAAGAAATTAAAGAATAAAAGAAAATATGAAACAAATTTCACTCGTTTTGCTTATTGCATTATTTGCATTCGTTTCTTGCAACGGACAGACAAATAAAGGTCAATCAACAGAATCAATTAAAAAAGAGAATAAAATGAAAACAATACATTTAAATAAAATAGACTTTCTCAAAAAAGTAGCTAACTATGAAACAACTCCGGGTGAGTTTAAATATCTTGGAGATAAGCCTGCCCTGATAGATTTCTATGCCGATTGGTGCGGGCCATGTAAAGCAATTGCTCCGGTATTGGAAGAACTGGCTGCTGAATATGAAGGAGAAATCTATATTTATAAGATAAATACAGAGGAAGAACAAGAGTTAGCTGCTTTATTTGGTATAAGAAGTATTCCTAGTTTATTATTTGTGCCAATGGGGGGAGAACAACCACAAATGGCACAGGGTGCTATACCAAAAACGAATTTGAAAGAAGCGATAGATAAGGTGCTTTTGAAAAAATAAAAATTGAAGCTCAAGGTATTGGATCTTGAGCTTTCTATTTTATTTCCCTTCAATAAAAAAGTTCGAGGGAGTGATGTGTATTTTTTTCGAAGTATTTACTTGATAGTAGGCTGTATAAATCTATTGGAAATTACATGTGTATTTATAGCCTTTTCAACCACAACAGTTATTGATGCCGGAAGAGAACGATAGGCCTCATCGGCATACGGCAGTTCTCCATTTTTGCCTGCTTTTATTGAATAGTTGATTGTTGCTGTTCCGATAAAGGAAGGCAATGATGTGAAAGTGACTAACCCTGTTGTTGGATTATATTTCCATACTCCAACGCCCGGTTCATTATATTCATATGGTGTTGTAGAAACTACATTGTCGTTATTTATAAACTTAAATGTAGATTTGTCCAGATTAATACTATTTCCTTCTTGATTCTGAGATACAATGTCTGTATATCCGAGATCATTTGTCAGTGCATCTATTGTAGTTGAAATACCTGAATAAGTTTGTACAAAATCATTGTATGCCTCAGCTGCTCTCGGTAATGTTATTTTGACCATTCGGATGTAATGATAATTAGTATAAGCTCCTGTAGAGGCTGAAAATCCAAATTTAAGAAATTGGGGTATTGAAGCATCTATATTGTATGTAGCACTGTATGCAGCATAATTTGTTGATCCCCAATAGTCGCCATAAGGAACAATCGTATTTTCAATATAATTTACACTAGTTCTGTAATGATAATTATCTATCACGGTTGTTATAGTCGAACCATGTTGGATTTGCACAGTTATAAGGAATCCCCCATCAATATGAGGATACATCTTTATAATGGCTTTTCTATAATTCGAGTTTAATGGATCTGTTGTATAGCCACTACTTCCAAGTTCAAAGTTCCCGGAATAACCTGAAAAAGTGGAGTAAGTTCCATCAGTATTTAATATTATTCCCTTCCTATTATTCAAAAGAGATCCGGATGTTGTTTGTGTGATTAGCACAGGGTAACCCGTATAGCCATCACTAAGTCCTGAAGTATTTTCCATAGATATGGCAGAATTAATTACCTTTCCTTTAGCTCCCCTCAGTGTGACATGACTTTTATAATTAATTGATGAAAAAGCAGACGATGTCCAATTTATACCATTCACTAGTGCCTCTCCTTGATATCTCCTTTGTTTAAAATTACCATAGTTGTCGAAGGAGATTCCCAAATATGCACCGGAGAGTCCTTTGTTTCTATAACCGGGGTGGTCGTCAGTCGCTCTATTATAAGAGTAGCCTAAACCGGCACCAACCGCTCCAATGGTAGGGTTGGCTACAGAAGCATCGAAAAGGAAAAAAGTAAAACCATCGGCTCCTCCATTTCCTCCATACATAGAATATTCAAATTCGATCTGTATACCATTGACAGAACTGAATTGTCTGTTATTGACAAAAACTGCTCCAAATTGTTGGGTTTTAGCCTCAGTTAATCTTAGTCCATTGAGTGTGAATGTGGCACTATTAGAATAGTTTACATTACCTGGAACGGGTAATGATATATCTATTGGTTTTGTTTGTTTGTCAAAACGTTCTTCGTAAGGAAAATCTCCATACAATTGCCCCTTTATATTACATATAACAAAAAATGTAAAGACAAGAAGCAAGAAGGATTTCTTCCTGCTTATCAGAATATTACACATAACTTATCTCTGATTTATTATTTTATTAAAAATACAATATTTATGTATGAATAGCTTGAAGCTGCATTGATGATCGTGTATGTCATTATGCCATTAGCTGAAATAGATACATTAGAGAAGACTGTGGCATCATAATCTGTTACATAATAATATAAGTCAGTAGCATTCGCATAAAAAGGAATACTAGCGGGAGCTCCTTCACTTATCGATTTTGGTGAACTAAATTGATTCTTGTATAAGGTATATAAATCGAGTGTTTTTGTTCCTGGTTCAGTAGTATTAATTGGTATCGAAGGCATATAGAAAAAATCTCTAGTGTCTCTATAGCCTGCTGATTTTTTCCATTTAGAACCATTCCATGTGTAAACTCCTTGAGTTAGGTTTTGATTCTCTTGTACATTTATGTTATAAACGACCAAGCCTTTGTGACTGATCTTTAGTGTTTCATAGTCTTCTTCGTCTGTGGAAACGAGAGGGGCCAGGCTGTGAATGTTTAATAAGCCTACACGTGGCAATAGGAGACCTTTAGATGCAGTGATCTCATTTTCTGAAGTGGAGAGCTCTTTTAAGTCTAGTATTGCCGCTTTTCCCGGAGGAATGTTTGAGCCAATAGTTATCTGTGCATCTATAGTTGTTACAAAGAAATAAAAGATAATAACAAATGATGTTGTTCTGAAGAAACAAAGCTTCTTCTTAATCTCTTTCTGGATCATAGTTGTAGTTTGAAGTTTTCCCTGTTTTTAATTCAAAATGACCGCAAAATTAGATAATTCTAAGAGCATTTAGAGATATTAGCTATAGATAATTTCAATGATTTATTCCTTTTGTCTATACATAGGATTATTTGTTTCAGTTGTATAATTTACTAGGTGCTGGATGACTTCTTTTACCGCTTTAGGTTATAGTATGGTAGTTGTTAAAAAAGGGTGTGCTTACAATAATTGTGCACACCCTTTTTTCTATTTCAGAATGAAAATTATTCCGATAATTCTTCAATTAGAGCTTTTGCTGTGTGGATCATCCCTATTGGATTCTCAGGTGTAATTGTATTGAATTTGGAAACTTCACTGTCTAATCTGTTTAGTTTATTCAGAGCTTCGTCTGACTTCGCTTCATTTAATTCATTTCTTAGAATACGAATTTTCTCAATATCCTGAATGCCTTCTATCAGCCGTTCAAATCGAATAGAACTACGGGCCTCGGGATAAACGATATATGTATCTCCAGCCGGCCATGTTCTAAAGCGTGAATCGGTTAATGGATTTTCAACCCATGAATTATAAGCCCAACGTAAAAACCCATCATAGCCGGCAGCTGTGGCATACCATGCACTATAAACAGCTTCTATTGGTTCGGAGCAGGTGAACATATTTGGAAATTTGTCTGCACAGCACACATAGAAAGTTGTAACATAGCCTTTCTCCTGACGATATTGGATATCAGTAGAGTCTACTTTTGCATTTGCTGAGACACTCATATCTTGTATAAACGGATATTTTTTATAACTTTTATGATTATCGGCCAACGAGATTCCAAGTTCCGGAGCAACTTTCTGGAGCAACTTGATTGTAGCAGACATCATTTCCGGTGATCGCTCATCCATTGCAATATTGGTTATATCTATCCATCCTTTTTCTGTGAGATGTTTTTTGAAATCTAATAGAAATGGAGTCCACATATCTTCGAATATTTTAGTACCCGGGTCGGCTTTCACATTGATTAGTTCTCCACTTTTGCTGTCTTTATAATGAATTTCATTGTTCCATGGAACGAGAGAGTAACAGTTGATCATTTTTGTAATACCTACCTCTTGTATCATAAAGCTAATCCATTTATCGAAAACGGTGTAGTCGTATATCCAAGTTCCATCGTCATTTTTTGTCCATAGGATCATATCTTCATAGCGATCGAAGCATTGGTTATTCCATGGGTCTTTGTTCAATGTGGCTGTTATCACTTTTTGTCCGGCGTTGGCTAGCATTTTCATCAATGGTTTCATAGCTTCAAAATGCTCATCACTCCATAACTTAAGATTTTGTGCTCGCGCTACTGCCGAAGGATGTTGCCATAAATCCAAGTGATATGGCCATTCAGATGCAGGAGGTAAAGTTTTATTCTGTACTTTGAGTTCTATTTCCATTTCATGAGATTCTTTTCCTTCAGCGAATATTTTCAGTTTACTTTTGTAAGTACCTGCAATGGCAGATTCAGGAATATTGATAGATAGCCACACAGGGCGTACTGTTTTTGCTGAGATATCGAAGCAAGTAAGATTGTCGAGCATGTCGGGAACCAGTGAAGCAGGGAAATTCTCAGGTTTACGATGTCCGCAACCTTCACCGAATATATCAGTCATGACATACCGAACAAAACGTGCTTGTGCAATATTGGCAGGGAGAGTTGCAGTTGGTGATTCAAAATCTCCAAATTCGCATTCTATTTGTTTAATATCTTCAACACTCCATAGGAGAAGTTGTGCCGATAATCTTTCTCCTTTCCATCCTGTCAGCTTGGTCGATAATGTTTCTTTTAGATTGGGATATACTGATTTTGTATATCTGGTATCGATATTTACCAATGATGCTTGTAGTCCTGATGGAGCTTTACTCCAGTCGGAAAGTGTATCGGAGGTGGGGTCGGGCAGTTCTTCAAAAGTTTCACAGGTTTTCATAGGTCTTTGTTCTTTGCATCCACCAAATAAAAGAAATGAAATACCTACACAAATAAGGATCAAAAAATAAATATAGTTCTTTTTCATGGGCATAAAGGGTAAGAAGGTTATACAATTAAGGCATGCTTTTAAAGGATTAAAGATACTAAAAAAACATACTTTCAAATTATTTATTAGTAATGAACTATTTAGTTTTCTTTATTTAAGACTAGCCCATGCCAGTTGAGTGACTCGCAATCTGTCATGAAATAATTTTTCTCGATCTAGCAATAAGGTGAGAAATGAAAGTTAAAATTCTCTCAACCCCGAAACTTTATATCTGCTTAATGCTTCGAGTCGAACATTTTTACCAACATCTATACCATTTGAAAGTAAGGCTTGTTCAACAGTCTTAAATGCTAGTTCAGGGTGATTATTGTCCTGACTTAAGTGACAGAGCCAGATGTTTTTCAAATTGTCATTATATATGCTCGCAATAAATTCAGCTGATAAACGGTTGCTTAAGTGTCCGGAACCGTTAGCGATACGCTCTTTCAAGTGATAAGGATATCTGCCGGCTTGCAACATATATTCGTCATAATTTGCCTCAATGACAAGATGGTTTGCTTTGGAAGCGTACTCTCTAATCTTATCTGTAATACGACCTATATCGGTAATGAGAACGAATGTTTGATCTTCCAGTTTTATGTGGTAGCCTACATTTTCAATACTGTCGTGTGGAACATCGAATGCTGTGATTTCAAAGTCATTTATAGAAAAAAGTATTTCTTTTTCTATAACTCTTTTCGATTGAAATAAGTTTGCTTGTACACCTTTATTTCGTTGAATACCCTGATGTACTGTTTCGGTTGCATAAATAGGTATATTATATTTGTCTCCCAAGCAACCTACGGTTTTTATATGGTCGGCATGGTCGTGCGTGACAAGTACAGCCTTTATTTTTTCGAAAGCTATACCGTATTCTCTTAAAGCCTTTTGTATATTTCGTATGCCTATCCCGGCATCGATAAGAATACCGTGTTCGTTAGTTCCTAAATAATAGCAGTTCCCACTGCTACCACTACCAAAGCTGAAAAATTTATATTTGCGCTGAGTGAATAAATCGTATTGCATAATGTACAAAGGTAAAGAGTATACTCAATAAAAAAGGTGTCCAAAACGTTAAAGTTATGAACACCCTGATTTGTATTTTAGTTCTGATTTTTCAACCTTTCTTAAGGAAACAAGTTTTAAGAACAATGCTGGAGCCATCTATCTTGCAGTCTACCTCTGTTGGTTCTTCAGTTAGACGGATACTTTTTACTTTAGTACCTCGTTTGATCACCATAGATGATCCCTTTACTTTAAGATCTTTTATTACAGTTACGGCATCACCATCAAATAGCTCAGCGCCATTACTGTCTTTAGGTGTAGTATCTTCTGTTTCTGTACTAGCTTCGCCTGTCCATTCGTGAAAACAATCTGGGCATACATATGATGTGCCATCGAAGTATGTGTTTGCCATTTTGCATACAGGACAATTCGGAGTTCCTTCCATTTTTTGTTAATTTATTAAGTGTTAAATGTACAAAGATAAGGTAAATAGAGGCTGCATGCAAATTAGAGCTAAAAGAGTGGCTCAATTCGTGTTAAATGCACTGATCCGATAAACAAAATATCAAAAAAATGACGTACCTTTGTGCGCATTAAAAAATAAAAATCTTACTTGTTATTTAATATGCAAGAGAAAATCATTATCCTTGACTTCGGGTCACAGACCACACAACTTATTGGTCGCAGAGTGAGAGAGTTAAATACTTACTGCGAAATAGTTCCTTACAATAAATTTCCTTATGGCGATGAATCTGTAAAAGGTGTTATCCTTTCAGGTAGTCCTTTTTCGGTAAATGATGCTGATGCTTTTAAGCCGGATCTTAGCCAGATAAGAGGTAAGTATCCTGTATTGGGTATATGCTATGGTGCGCAGTATATTGCATATTCATCGGGAGGTAAGGTCGAAAAGAGTGATTCTCGCGAATATGGACGAGCGCATTTAGCAAAGGTAAATGCAGGGGAGCCACTATTTGATGGAATAGCTATCGGCTCGCAAGTATGGATGTCTCATGGGGATACAATAACTAATCTTCCAAATAGTTTTGAGATAATCGCAAGTACAGCTGATGTTGCTATAGGAGGGTATAAAGTAGAAGGAGAGCCTACCTGGGCGGTTCAATTTCATCCGGAAGTTTATCACACAACTGATGGAACACGCTTGTTGAGTAACTTCTTAAATATATGTAAAGTAAAACGTGACTGGTCGCCAGCGTCATTTATAGATACTACAGTAGCTGAGCTTAAGGAGGAGATAGGAGATGATAAAGTTATTCTTGCTCTTTCCGGTGGGGTCGATTCTTCTGTTACTGCTGTATTGTTGAATAGGGCAATAGGCAAAAATCTTACCTGTGTGTTTGTAGATCACGGTTTACTGCGAAAAAACGAATTTCAAAATGTACTGTCTGACTATGAGCATCTAGGTCTTAATGTTATAGGAGTTAATGCAAAAGAGCGTTTTTATACGCAATTGGCAGGTGTCTCAGATCCAGAAGGAAAAAGGAAGATTATAGGTAAAGGCTTCATTGATGTATTTGATGAAGAAGCCCATAAACTAAAGGATATAAAATGGCTTGGGCAGGGTACAATTTATCCTGATATTATAGAATCCTTGTCAATCACAGGTCATGTAATAAAATCTCATCATAATGTAGGTGGATTACCCGAAAAAATGCATTTGAAGTTAGTTGAACCTTTGCGCTTGCTGTTTAAAGATGAAGTGAGACGCGTAGGGTTAGAGTTAGGTATGAAAGAGTCATTGATCAAGCGGCACCCGTTCCCAGGGCCGGGCCTTGGTATTCGTGTTCTTGGTGATATTACTGCCGAAAAGGTAGAAATATTACAAAATGCTGACGATATCTATACACGTATGCTCAAAGAGCACGACTTGTATGATAAAGTGTGGCAAGCGGGAGCAATATTATTACCGATTCGATCGGTAGGCGTAATGGGTGATGAGCGTACTTACGAAAGTACTATAGCTTTACGTGCTGTTACTTCGGTAGATGGAATGACGGCTGATTGGGCGCATCTTCCATATGAATTTTTGGCTAAGGTGTCGAATGAAATTATCAATAAGGTGAAAGGTGTAAATCGCGTAGTTTATGACATTTCATCTAAACCACCTGCAACGATAGAGTGGGAGTAATTCATTGAATTTATATTATAAAAAAATAAGCTGTTCATCATGAACAGCTTATTTTTTATCTTTATATAAGTATTGTCCTAATACGATCTTTTATCAATACCTTCCATATAGTTTAGGAAAGCTGTATTTACCATTCTATTGCCTCCAGGAGTCGGATAGTCTCCCGAGAAATACCAGTCGCCTTTATGATTCGGGGTGGCTTTATGTAAGTTTTCTATGGTTTGGAAAACGATCTCAATTTTAGCTTTAGTTCCCGGAGGAGTGAGCATCTCAGCCATTTTAGAAGAAATTTCCTCATCGCTGAAAGGAGCGTATATTTCCTTTACATAATTAACTATCTCTTCTTTTGGCTTGTTTTTCTGAGCCAGCGATTTTTTGTATACTTCATCAATTACCGATTGCATACCCCTTTCTTTGAGTAACTCTATTGCAGCTCTGAATGCGGCGAACTCACTCATTCGAGACATGTCTATTCCATAACAATCGGGATAACGTATTTGTGGTGAAGAGGATACGATTACTATTTTTTTCGGATGTAAGCGATCTAATATTTTTATTATGCTTTGTTTAAGTGTCGTACCACGAACAATACTATCATCTATTACCACAAGGTTATCCTCGTAAGGGCGAACCGAGTTGTATGTAATGTCATATACGTGGGCTGCTAAATCGTTGCGCTGTCCATCTTGTGCTATGAAGGTACGTAGTTTTATGTCTTTTATAACTACTTTTTCGGTCCGCACCCGCATTGATAAAACCTTTTGCAGGTCTTCTTCTGATATAGATACTCCTTTATCTGTTATTTTCTTTAATTTCACATTGTTCATGTGCTTGTTTAGAGCTTCAGACATTCCGAAGAAAGCGACTTCGGCGGTATTTGGAATAAAAGAAAATACAGTGTGCTGTATATCCGAGTCAATGGCCTTGAGTATAGACGGAAGTAGCAGTTTTCCAAGATCTTTTCGTTCGTTATATATATCGGCATCTGATCCGCGTGAAAAATATATGCGTTCGAAAGAACAAGGCGATATATTTTTAGGTTCTTGGATCTGAGAGAATAAAATTGATCCGTCTTTTTTAACTATAATAGCTTGTCCTGGGTTTAACTCTTTAATCTCTTCTACATTTAGATTTAAAGCAGTTTGGATAACAGGTCGTTCGGATGCAACAACTACGATTTCTTCATCGTGATAATAGAATGCCGGACGAATACCCCATGGATCTCTATAGACAAATCCATCACCACAGCCGATTAGACCTCCTATTGTATATCCTCCATCCCAGTTTTCACTGGCTTTGTTCAGCATGAAGTGTATATCGAGATTCTTCTCGATGAGGTTGTTCAACTCCTCTCCTTTCACTTTTCTGTCTTTACCAAACTTATCAAACTGATATTGTATTTCCCTATCCAAATGATGCCCTAGCGATTCCAATAAAACGAAAGTATCAGCATAATTGCGTGGGTGTTGTCCTTGCACTACTAATTGTTTGAAGATCTCATCCAGATTCGTCATATTGAAGTTTCCTGCAATTGCGAGGTTGCGTGAACGCCAGTTGCTTCGTCTCAAGAAAGGGTGTACATAAGATATGCCGTCTTTTCCGGTTGTGCTATATCGCAAATGTCCAAGAAAAAGCTCTCCTGCAAATGGAAGTTCTTCACTGGCATATATGGGATCATTTAATTTTTGTTTGTCAACCCTTTCGTAGTTTTTATATATATTGGAGAATATTTCCGAAATAGCACTTGAGCCTGTGGCTCGTTCTCTGTAGATAAATTCATTGCCGGGAAGTGATTCTAATTTTACTACAGCTAACCCTGCACCTTCTTGCCCACGGTTGTGCTGCTTCTCCATTAATAAATATAATTTATTCAGTCCGTATTGCCAGCTTCCATACTTTTTCTGATAGTAATCCAGTGGCTTCAATAAGCGTATCATAACGATACCACACTCATGCTTCAAAGGTTCTGTCATATAAAGAACTCCTATTGGAAATTATTAAGAATACCTATTCTTTTCAGTTTACAAAACAAAGATAATAGGATTTTTACTTTTATCCTAAAAATGAAAGTTAACAAAGATGATTTCTCTTGTATGGCTTTTGCTTACTATGTTCGAAGAGTTTTAGACCTGTAAGAGCTGTAATATATTGATAACCTTTTATTTGTTAAAAAGAGATTGGAAGGTGTTGTTTGAAGAAATAATTCTATCTTTGTATAAACATTAGATACAGGACAAAAACATTTACAAACTATTCTCTATGAAACAACATTTCATAAGTATAAGCTTATTATACTTTTTTTTGGCACTTTTCGTATTGCCCTCCCACTCACAAGTTACAATTGGTTCTAATCTTCCTGCAAATAAAGGGAGCTTATTAGATTTAAAAGAAGATGATAATGTTGGCGTTAATGCCAAGAGAGGTCTTCTATCTGCGCGGGTAGAACTTAAGGCTGTTGATTTATTAGACCCATGTGTACCCTCAGCCAATTCAACAGACAAAGAAAAACATGTAGGTCTGTTAGTTTATAATCTTACTGATAGTCTTGATATAGGTCTGTGTCCCGGATTGCATGTATGGGATGGAGCCCAATGGATCAGACTTCCTGAGCCATGTGCTAAGCCAATCATTCCAATCGATCCTAGCTTACTAAACTCACCAAACTGCTATATTGTTAAGCCGGGTACTGTATCGGAAGAAATTCCTATAGCAAAGGCTTATTTGGTTAGTGAACAAAGATCTGATTTGCCCGACTTGGATAAGACAGCGCCGGTATCCATATCGTTGCTTTGGCAGGATAAGCAGAGCCTTATAAGTAATATAGAACTTGTAGGAGGAGATCAGGGGGCATATTCGAAAATTAAAGTTACAGCTAGTAATAATACTGGTAATGCTGTGGTTGCAGTACGCGTAGGAGGTAATATAATTTGGTCATGGCATATATGGGTGACAGACTATGATCCTGATGCGAAAGTGAATGGAACTACATATCCGCATAATAATGGATATGCTAGCTATGAATTTATGGATAGAAATCTGGGTGCATTAAATACATCGGCTACAGACGATAGCTCTATGGGACTGATGTATCAATGGGGGCGGAAAGATCCGTTCGTGTCAGCACCTAATTTCTTTAATGGGGAAGCACCAAAAGCTATATATTCTCAAAATAATACGCAATTGACAGAAGGTCCTTCGGGGACAGGTATTAAATATGAACAAACTAGTGTAGCGAACAATTTAGCAAACTCAATTTCAAACCCGACATCATTTTATTACGGTCCGTTGTCGAGTACTGGTGCACCTTTCGATTGGATGACATCGGATGAATCAGGTGCTTCGGGAGATAATAATTTATGGGGAGCAGTGGATGGTACAAAATCACCTTTCGATCCTTGTCCTAAAGGGTGGAAAATGCCGGCTTATAGCACAGCGGGTAAATCCCCATGGGTTTTGTATGAAGCCGTCGATGATGGTTGGGGTTGGGGAGATGCGACTGTTCCATCCGAAGTTGTTTTTGGAGATACAGGTTTTACCTTGCAAAACAAATCTGGAGCAGGGGAGTTGGGCTTTTATCCTTATGCCAGATTCCGACGTGATAGAAGTTATGAAGAACCTTGCGGCCCTGTTGGCTCCGGTTCAGAAATATCCGTACCGGGAGGAGAGTTTTATTATCAATGCATGGGCAATGCAGCTGCGCGATTTGTTTATTATTGGACTGCAAATGCAGGTGATTCTTCTTTGTCTGGTAAAGCAGAGTATATGCAGAAACAAGCTGATTCCATGGCTCCTGGTTCAACAAATTTTAACAACCAATCGAGAGGAAAGGCTATGGGGGCTCAGGTGCGTTGTGTAAAAGAGTAGAAACTAATATATGTAAAAAGAGCCGAATACTAATTATAGCATTCGGCTCTTTTTGTAATATATAGATATTACTTTTATGATAGTTCTAATCCAAACTCATCTTTTAGTTTTCGTAGGCTTTCATTTTCTTCTATCATCAAATTGAATTTTTCAGACGGAGTAAAGGCCAGCTTTTTCTCATTGTCTTCACTAATCCGTATTTGCATTCTTAAATTTGTATTACGAAGCTGTGCCCTTAACCTAGTGAGGATGTCCATCGTATATTCCATTAGACGTTGTTCTTGAACAGGGTTGTTTACTACCACTTCAAATAACGTATTTTCTATAAGATTGGGGAGGCAATTAAGCATCGTGTTTTTTAGATGGTGTTCTTCTACTAATCCTTCTGCATAGGCCTTCCATTCGTTGATAAGTTGTAGTGGCGAGAATCTTTCGTTAAGCACTACTGTATCAACCGTAGCTTTTTCCTCTACTTGTTCTTTCTTTTGCCCAAAAGCAGAAATGGATACACCCAATCCACCGGGCATTGAAGGTTTAGGTTGGCTAGTGGTGTTGATAGCAGAAGGCGGGCTTGCAGAGCTGGTTTTTGCTGCTACAGGCGGACGTCCTCCTGGAGATGGCGCTTGCGCTGGCTGTGGATTCGATATTGGCGCTTGCTTTACTTCTTGCTTAGAAAATATCGGATCAATTACCTGCTTTTTTTTTTGATCTTCCAAACCTGCTTGAGGGGAAGATAGTTGACAGAGTTTAATAATCGTCAGATCGGAAAGCAGTCGTTTGTTTCGACTAAGTCTGTAGTTCAAATCGCTTTCGTTGACTGTATCAATGGCTTTATAAAGGAACTCATTACTGCACTTTTTAGCCGTTTCTATATATCTTTCGCGTATAGATGCCCCTACTTCAAAGAGCTCGGCTGTTTTGGGGTCTTTACATAATAGGAGATCTCTAAAATGAGAAGCTATTCCGGTGATAATATTGTTTCCGTCAAATCCTTTACTCAATATTTCGTTCAAAATAAGCAGTCCTTCAGGAACATTATTTGCTAGAATGCAATCTGTCAGTCTGAAATAATACTCGTAGTCGAGAACATTGAGATTTTCTATTACAGCTTTGTATGTGACATTTCCACCTGTAAAGCTTACCACTTGATCAAAGATGGATAATGCATCTCGCATCCCTCCATCAGCTTTTTGTGCTAATACATTAAGGGCTTCGGGTTCAGTTGTAACGTTTTCCTGCGAAGCTACATATTGTAAATGTTCTACAGTGTCTTTTATTGTGATACGGCTGAAGTCATATATTTGACAACGAGAAAGGATTGTTGGCAAAATCTTATGTTTCTCGGTTGTAGCTAAAACAAAGATCGCGTGATGAGGTGGTTCTTCCAATGTTTTTAGGAATGCATTGAATGCTGCTTGTGACAGCATATGTACCTCATCTATGATATATACTTTGTATTTCCCGATTTGAGGTGGTATTCGAACTTGCTCTATCAGAGAGCGAATATCATCTACCGAATTGTTAGAAGCGGCATCGAGTTCATGTATATTGAATGACCGTTGCTCGTTGAAGGCCACACATGATTCGCACTGATTACAAGCTTCACCATCAGTTGCAGGAGAAAGACAGTTTATAGTTTTAGCAAAAATACGTGCACAAGTGGTTTTCCCTACTCCTCTAGGACCACAAAATAAGTAAGCATGGGCAAGCTTTCCCGATGCAATTGCATTTTTTAGAGTTGTAGTTAATGATCTTTGTCCTACAACCGAATTGAAGGTCGCAGGGCGATACTTACGTGCCGAAACTATATAGTTATCCATTCTTGAGGTTCTCCTTTAACTATACAAAGCTATGAAAAAAAATGGAAAGAAAAAATGAGATATTATTCGCTAAATCTTTAACAAAATTGTAATTTTATAGAAGCATAACTATGCAAAAATTAAAAACTATCAAACATGGAAAAGAATTCTTTATTAAAAGTCAAAGTTGTCCCTAATGCACCATTATTGGTAGAGGGAACTGTAGAGCTAATTCTGTCCGATGGAACTACAGTAGTGAAAGAAAATCCACATCTTTGCCGTTGTGGAGCCTCCGGTAATAAACCTTACTGTGATGGTTCGCATACGAAAATCGGATTTAGAGGCTAATTCCTCGTTTGGTGTAAGGTGAAGGTCCTGTATGAAGAGTAGAACCTTCACCTTATTTTTTAATTTAAACAGAACTACTCAAAAATTGTAAATAAAAAACTACACATATGCCGAGATCTAAAAGAAAGGGCCTTCAAAATGACGTCGGGTCATCTATAGAGAAGTATAGGATCAAAGAGAAAATGTCTGGATACATTGCAATAGGGACACTTGTATTGATTATTTTAGTGTTATTGCTCACGTTATGTTTGCCATTAAGAGAATGGTGTTCATATAATTTATTACACCGCCCGTTCTATCTTCTTTTTTCGGGTTGTTTTTATGTGTCATATTTTATGGATTTCCTCAAGATTGCACTTTTATTCCTTTTAATAGGTTTTATGGCGGGAGGTGCCTTTTGGGTGATTGTATCTGAAATACTTAAAATTAATTTTACAGGACTGAAACGGACAATCGCTTTAGTTATAGCAGTTCTTCTAATTCTTATATTATTTACTTTTGGAAAATCTTACGTGGAGGATTTCGATTTGGTATTTCGAGGAAAATATGATGTTGAAGAATCTTATTTGTTTAAAATAAAAAAGGATATTTCTAAAAGCCGCAAAAAACCTCATTGGGATGTTTGGGCCGATTATAAATTATATACAAACACTGTCGCTGAGCGATATTCCGAATTGGAAGTAAAGTGGTATTTTAAGTGTGTGGCGGAAAGCTCAGAGAAAACGTTTTATATTTATGAATTCCTCAATTTGGATGTTTGTCAATATAATGATTTAAAAAAAGATCTTATAGAAAAGAATAGCTCTGATAGCATCCCGATGAAAGTTTATTATCTGCCTCATACCAGGCAGGTCTTGCGATATGAATTGCAGGACTTGAAATGAAGCCTATTCTCTAAGAAAATTCGATTGTTTTATCTTTATTGATATAGCTTCCTCATGTTAAAGGTTCAAAAGAGTTGTCTTTTTAATATTATAAAAGTGTCACTTTTGTCACCTTTTAGTTAAAACTTTTGAGGGGAGATGGCGGTTTATTATAGTAGTGCTTTATTGTCATTTTGATATTTATTTTTTTAATAAATGAATGGTAACCTTTTTATCTTAGAAAATAAACTTCTAAATTTGTTTCTATAAGTAAGGAAAAGGTCGTAAAATAGCTAAACTATAGTATTAAATTATGTCAGATCAGTTGAAAGAAATAGTTTATTCGAAAGACTCTATCGAATTTGTTACCGTTGCGGTACAATATTGTGCTTTTCTTGAGAATATGGAAGAAATTGCAGAGTCTGAATTAACAGATAAATTAACAAAGATATTACCTCTTTTATATTTAAAAGCATCACTTGTGCCTGAAACAGAGATGGTAGGCGATGAGGATCAGGAGATAAGTGTAACAGAAGATATCTATAATTATATAAATTCTAAGTTGTATAATGTATTCTTGGCAAAGGATACTTATCTTGAAGTTTTTCTCCAAGATATGAAATACAGCGAAACTCCTATTGCAGCGAGTATAAGTGAAGACTTAACTGATATTTATCAAGATTTAAAAAACTTTATAACCATATTTGAGCGTGGCATCACAGAAGATATGAATGACTCGATGTATGTCTGTATGGAAAATTTTAAAGCATATTGGGGTCAAAAGCTTGTAAATGTTTTGCGAGCATTACATTCGGTGAAATATTCTGTAGATCCGGATGAAGTAGGAAGCGAGGATGCCGAAACGACAGATGTGGACGAACTATGGTAAATACGATTTCGAAAGAGGAGCTGTCCGAATTCCCCATGGAGAGATTTGAGGGACGGATAATTGTAATACAAACACAGAGCGAAGCAGAGAAGGCAGTCGCTTATCTGGAAAAACAAAAAGCGGTAGGGTTCGATACCGAAACACGACCGGCTTTTCATAAAGGAGTATCGCATCAGATTGCTTTGATGCAGTTGTCGACAGAAGACACATGCTTTTTATTTCGACTAAATCTGATTGGTTTTCCGGATTGTTTGGCTAATTTTCTTGTTAATCCCTCAATAAAGAAGGTAGGACTTTCGCTCAAAGATGATTTTTCTGCTATCCATAAGCGAAAAGCAATTGTTCCTATAAATTTTATAGAGCTTCAATCTTTTGTGAAAGATTATGGTATAGAGGATAATGGCTTACAGCGTATTTATGGTATACTTTTTGAGAAAAGAATATCGAAAGGGCAGAGGTTGTCTAATTGGGAAGCTAATGTATTGTCGGATGCACAAAAGATGTATGCTGCCATAGATGCATGGGCTTGTCTAAAGATATTCAATGAGTTGAAAAATAGAGAAAAGGTAAAAAAGTAAAAATATGGCATTTATAGACTATTATAGCATATTGGGAGTTTCTAAAACTGCCAGTGCCGATGAGATTAAAAAATCTTATCGGAAGCTTGCGCGTAAATATCATCCTGATATAAATCCAAATGATGAAGAGGCAAAACGTAAATTTCAACAAATAAATGAAGCTAACGAAGTCTTGTCTGATCCGGAGAAAAGAAAGAAATATGATGCCTATGGTGAGAATTGGAAACATGCTGAGGAGTATGAGAAAGCCCAACAGCAACAATCCCGTAATGGAGGATTTGCCGATTTTAGTAGCTTTGGAGGAAGCTCTTATAATTTCGGTGGAGATGATGAGGGTGGGTTCTCCGATTTCTTTGAGTCGTTATTTGGGGGGAGGAAGTCAGCCTCAGGAGGCCGATATAGCAGAGGTTTTAGAGGACAGGATTATACTTCTGAATTGCATCTAAGCCTTCGGGATGCTTCTGAAATGCATAAGCGCACACTTACATTAGACGGAAAAAATCTACGTATTACTATTCCGGCAGGAGTGTCTGACGGGCAGGTTATAAAGCTGGCGGGTCAGGGAGCGCCCGGCAGGAACGGAGGCCCTAATGGAGACTTATATATTACATTTGTGATAGAGGAAGATTCTAAGTTTAAGCGTGTAGGTGATGATCTATATACAACAGCTAATTTAAATTTATATACAGCCGTGCTTGGAGGAAAAGAAACAGTCGATACATTTACCGGAAAAGTGAAGTTGAATGTAGAAGCAGGCACTCAGAATGGAACTAAAGTTAGACTTAGAGGTAAGGGTTTTCCTGTATATAAGAAAGAGGGGCAATTTGGCGATCTAATTATTACATACGTGGTGGAGATCCCAACTAATTTGAATCAAGAACAAAAAGAGTTGTTCGAAAGGTTAGCAAAGTCTTAATGAATAAAGATCAACAGTATGACATCAGAATTAATAATTATACAAGAATATTGTATTCAGAATCAGGTTGAGCCGGACTTTATTATACAACTTGAAAACGAAGGACTGATACAAGTAAGTGTTGTCGAAGAAGAACGCTATATACATATTTCTCAATTAAAGAATTTAGATCAATATGTGCGTTGGTATTACGACTTATCTATTAATGTGGAGGGAATAGATGTTATCCAGAATTTGTTGGATAAGATTGATGAGATGCAAAATGAAATTCATCGGTTGAAAGAACAAATTCGATTAATTGACTAAGTGTATATGATACGTATTTTGTTATTTCTTAGCATATTGGTAATAGCATTTATTAATACTTTTTCTCAAGGGAATAGACTTCGAGAAGATATAAATCGGATAATAAAGGACAAGCACGCTACAGTGGGTGTTGCTCTGATTGTAGATGGTAAAGATACATTGTCTGTAAATAATAACTTTCATTATCCGACTCAGAGTGTGTATAAATTTTATTTAGCATTAGCTGTATTAGACTATATGGATAAGAATGATCTTTCTTTAGATCATAAATTATTTATTAAGAAAAGTGATTTATTACCAAATACACATAGCCCCTTGAGAGATGACTATCCTCAAGGAGAAGTATATATGTCTATTGCTGATATTTTGAAATATACTATATCTAAGAGCGATAATAATGGCTGTGATATTTTGTTCCGATTTTTAGGAGGTCCCTCTGTTGTTGATCAATATATAAGAAGCATGGGTATAGCAGATTTCTCAATTGCTAAGACTGAAGAGGAAATGCATACAACGTGGGATATACAATATCTCAACTGGTCTACACCTTATACTGCGGCATTGGTATTAGAGAAATTCAGGACGGGTAATATTCTATCTGGTTCTTTCCACGATTTTTTATGGAATACTATGGTGGATACGACAACAGGACTGGGTAAGATAAAGGCAGGACTGCCAAAAGATGTTTGTTTGGCTCATAAAACAGGAGCTTCATTTCGTAATGCTGATGGATTGAATGCGGCCGAAAACGATATGGGTATTGTCCGATTACCTGATGGGAGATATTACTCTTTGGTTGTTTTTGTAGCAGATTCGATGGAAAATCAAAAGACAAACACAGGTATAATAGCGGATATATCGAAGGCCGTGTATGAATATCTTACAGGCAAGGTTAATCAAACTATAAAGTAAATATGCCTAACTTTACAGGCAATTATTATAATATATAAAATGCAAAGAACAGAAATAGCAAGCTTAGGTGAATTCGGGCTGATAGATCACCTGACAAAAGATATAAAATTAAATAACTCCAGTTCTGAAAAAGGAGTAGGTGATGATGCTGCCGTATTATCTTATGGAAATAAGAAGACATTAGTTACTACGGATCTTCTGTTAGAAGGTGTTCATTTCGACTTGATGTATGTACCCATGAAGCATTTGGGTTATAAGTCTGCCATTGTCAATTTTTCAGACATATATGCTATGAATGGTCAGCCGAAACAGATTACTGTTTCGTTAGGTATATCGAAGCGCTTCTCGGTTGAGGATCTTGACACTTTTTATGAGGGTGTATATCTGGCATGTCAAGAATATGGAGTAGACTTGGTTGGTGGCGATACTTCTGCTTCTTTAACAGGCTTAACGATAAGTATTACTTGCTTGGGAGAAGGAGAAGATAGTAAGATCGCTTATCGTAATGGAGCTAAAGAGACCGACCTTATTTGTGTTTCGGGAGATCTTGGTGCAGCCTTTATGGGGCTTCAACTCCTTGAACGAGAAAAAGCAATGTATGATGGGAAAGAAGACTTTCAACCGGATTTCACTGGGAAAGAGTATTTACTAGAACGACAACTGAAGCCAGAAGCTCGTAAGGATATTGTAAAGTTCCTGGCAGAAGAGAATATTGTACCAACTTCGATGATTGATATTTCGGATGGATTATCGTCTGAATTGAAGCATATTTGTAAGCAGAGTAAAGTCGGATGTCATATTTATGAGGAACGTATTCCTATCGATTATCAGACAGCTATGATGGCTGAACAATTTAATATGAATGTAACTACTGTTGCTATGAATGGAGGAGAGGACTATGAGCTATTATTCACTGTTCCTCTATATTTACATGATTCTGTATCAAAGATAAAAGGAGTTCATGTGATTGGACATGTAACGAAGGAGGGGCTAGGGCTGGTTCTTGAAACCCGTGATGGAGCCGAGATAGAATTAAAAGCTCAGGGTTGGGATTCGATAGGGACGGATAATAAAAAGTAGATGAATTTAATAAATTTGTAGCGATATTTTTGGATAATCTAAAATATGTCCTATCTTTGCACTCGCAATAAGGCAATGGTGCCATAGCTCAGTTGGTAGAGCAAAGGACTGAAAATCCTTGTGTCCCCGGTTCGATTCCTGGTGGCACCACGAAAGATCAAGGAAAAACAAGTTAAAGCAGTGAAATTCAGAGAGTTTCACTGTTTTTGTTTTAAAGGCAGTTAAGCAAAATATAGCAAAGTACAACGAATGCGAGTGTGTTATTCGTTGTACTTTTTTTCTTCTCAGAAATGTACAACTATTGTGATTATTTATCTCTGAATATCAACAATTTGCGTAGTATTTCTTCGACTCGGAAATGGTAATTTCACAACCTAAAAATGAAGTCGTATGAAGAAAGAAAGTTTCAGTGTACTTTTCTTTATTGCAAAGAAAAGACTGCTAAAAAATGGAGAAGCACCGGTTTATTTGAGGATTACAGTGAATGGGATTCCCGTTGAAACCAGAATTAAAAGAAGTGTACTCCCTTCTTTATGGAATCAGGCCAAAGAATGTTCCCGTGGAAGAGATCGGGCTTCTTTGGAATTGAACGAGTATATTCAATCATTGAATTTGAAGCTAAGGAATATTCACAAAGAATTTTTACTGGAAGAACTGCCCATTAATTCCAAACTACTGATGGATCGCTTGTTTGGGCTCTATGAGGAAAAAGGGAAAATGCTTCTCAATGTATTCAATGAGCATAATGAAAAATGCAGACAGTTAATCGGAATCGATTATGTGGATATCACGGTAAGGCGTTATGTTAATTGTGCAAAATATCTGCGAGAACTTATCCAGCAAAAGTTTGGGAAGGAAGATATTGCCTTGAAAGAATTTACGGGAGAGATTGTCCGGAATTTTGAATTTTACCTCAAAATAGAAAAGGGCTGCCAGCACAATACAATCATCCGCTATATGAAATGCCTGAAAAAAATTACCAATCTCGGCCTTGCCAATGAATGGATCACCAAAGACCCTTTCTATGGAATCAAATTCAAACAGGATGAAGTCATCAAAGAATTCCTGACAAAAGATGAACTGGAAACTGTAGCTACTAAGGAATTTGATATTCCCCGTCTGGATTTAGTAAGAGATGTATTTGTCTTTTGCGCCTTTACCGGACTCGCTTTTATTGATGCGGCCAACCTGAAACCGGAACACATCATCAAAGACAATGAAGGATGTCTTTGGGTTCGTATAGCCCGGCAAAAAACAAATAACATGTGTAATATCCCTTTGCTGGATATTCCGCAACAGATCCTGAATAAGTATAAAGATCATCCTCTTTGCCAAAAGAGAAATGTACTGATTCCCGTTCCAAGCAATCAAAAGATGAATAGTTACCTGAAGGAAATCGCTGATTTCTGTGGAATTAAGAAAAATATTACGACTCATTGTGCCAGACATACAGCGGCAACCGTTGTTTTCCTCGCTAATGGAGTCAGCCTTGAAAATGTGGCTAAAATGCTCGGGCATTCCGATACCCGTATGACGAAACATTACGCGAAAGTTTTGGATTCAAGTATCAAACGGGACATGGAGAAAGTTAAGATGGAATTTTCATTTTCAAAAACAGAGGAGGCAATATGAATACAGAAGGAAGAGGCAAACTTGCCGTAGAAATAGATTCAAAGAATAAGTTTCAGGTTGTATTTTCCCCTATTAACGGAACAGTCTGGAAAAACAGGAATGAGCTGTGCGAATTATTTGGATGTTATCTGAAAGATATCAATAAATCCCTGAAAATCATATTTGAGAAAAACATATTAAGGATTGAAGATACCTGTCGTTACCATACAATAGCCGGTGCAAAACGTATAGATCATGACATTTCAGAAGTTAATTTATCTGTCATACTGGCTTTGTCATTCTATATAGAAACCCAACATTCTAAAATACTGAGGGAGTGGTTCCTGATTCGGTGTTTGAATTATCCTCATTTTGAATTACCATCATTTGATATAAACCAAAATTATCAACTGAATTAATTAAGAATTAAGATAATAAAGAGGGTGTTCACTGACAAGAAGAGGAATACCCTCTTTTTATTTTTAATATTGTTCCTCCTTTCTATTACTTTGTTAAATCGGAAACAGATGCAATGTTCATGCTATACTATTATAGTGTGGACTCGTCTGTTTCAGTTGTTAGGGTGTCAGCACCTCGTGATGAAGCTTGTGAGTTCCACGCTTTTTTATTTATTTTATATCTAAATACGAAAAATATGAGAAAAATAAAACTATACATTGCATCATCTATTGATGGATATATAGCTGATTTGGACGGAGGTCTGGATTGGTTGTCGAAATATCCGATAACCCCTGAATTCAATTACGGTTATGACATATTTTTCGAGTCTGTCGATTCTGTAATTATGGGAGGCAGAACCTATCGGGATATTTTGAACATGGATGTGATTTATCCTTATGAGAGTAAAACATCATATGTGATAACACGAAATAAGATAAGCAGTCTTAAAGAAAATATCCGTTTCATTACCAATAATGTAATTGAAACAATTTCGGATTTGAAAGAGAAAGAAGGTAAAGATATTTGGCTGGTTGGAGGTGGAGAAATAATCTCCATGTTACTAAGCCATGATCTGATTGATGAAATGATAATCACATATATTCCAACAATACTTGGTGATGGCATTCCCTTATTTCTCAAGTCAAAGAAAGATTCAAATTGGAAACTTATAAACAGTCAGTCTTACGATAATAGTGTGTTGACGGTTGAGTATCAGCAAATAGTCTGACTGAATATTTTTCCAATTATTATATATAAACTCCCAAGCTATAGCCAAGTTTGGGAATTTCTTGTTAATTCTACTCATTTCCTGTTATTCTCTGCCAGTTTGAATTTAATGATCCTCTCAATCAATTCATAAGGTATTGGGCGGTTGAGCGGAAATTGTACAGAACCCTTACCTTGTTTGTATCCCGACAACTCATCTTTAAATTCGGTATGTGCCTCCGGTGTTGCATACAAGCCTATATGGTTTTTGAATGCTCCAAAATAGATCAGCGGTTTTTTATTCGTCTTATAACCGGGCATGCCATAAGCAATTTGTTCTTCCGCCTCGGGAGCAAGATTCTTTATCAGGTCTCTTATTTTGAGTAAAATTTCCTGAACTTCGTCGGGGAAATTTTGAATATATTTGTCTATCTCTGTCATTTCATAAGTACCTAAATGATTGTATATAAAAGCCCAATCTTAATCAAGCATTTATCAGTTTTTCCACATCTAATTTTCTCATTTGCATAAATGCCTTCATTACCCGTTCGGCTTTTACCGGGTCTTTCATCAGATCGGTGAAGATGGCGGGAACTATCTGCCACGAAAGTCCGTATTTGTCTTTCAGCCAGCCGCAGTAGCTTTCCTCGCCACCATCGGCCGTAAGGGTATCCCAGTAGTAGTCAATTTCTTGTTGCGTATCGCAATATACCTGAAACGAGACTGATTCGTTGAAACGGAACTCAGGACCGCCATTGAGCGCAGTGAATGTCTGTCCGTTGATTTCAAATTCTACAGTCAGCACTGTTCCCTCAGGCTGATTGTGTACCTCGAAACCTTCCTTGCCATAATATGTGATGCCGTTTATCTTCGAATTCTTGAACACAGATATATAAAAACGGGCGGCTTCTTCTGCATTGCCATCGAACCACAGGCAAGGAGTTATCTGATATTTCATAATGATTTTTCGTTTAGTTCCACATAATATTTAACCTGTCTAATATAGCTTGTCATACCTTGAATAAAGATACGGGATAAGTTCCTTCTATATTGCTCATAAAATGGTGTTCTAAGTTGATACTAACATATTTATTTAAACAGAAAAAGGAATATTTCTGTTTATCCGAAAGAGTTAATATATAGTTAGTTATTGTTGATAATGTATAAAATATCGAAGGGTAAATATAGATATTAAAATAGGATAAGCATATTTTTTGTATGTGTAACAAATCAAATTTTCTCCCTGACAAAAAAATATTTTCATACGGAAGAAAAATAATTTTCATGCGCATGTAATTTTATCATTAACATTCTGAAAAGCGATTTCTTCCCCAAAAAGTAGCTAAAATCATCCGGCAGATATTACCTTTGATAAAAGTTTATTTCATAAAATCATGGCTGAAGTATTTTACGACATGACCCATCTGACGACAGCAGAACTTCGGGAGCTGTTTACTTCCTACCGTAAATTCGGCTGGATAGATTATGAATATGAAATAACAGATGAAAACAATCCTCCGATACAAGCCCTTTCGGAAGCTGAAATTATTCTGAACATTCAAGCCGGAAATGAAAAAAACTATTTTGTTTTCATGCTCAAACATGAAGATGAGGAAGATGGGGTAATGATAGGTTTCGGACTGACTTACCATGAAGATTTCTCGGTATATCTGCATCTTCCAACCGAATACCTGAAAGAACTTATTGAAAAATATGCCCTGAAAAGTAAAGCGACGAATGTTGAGGAAATGACCATAGAGCAGTTCTTGATAGAACAGTCCAAAGATATGTCCATGAACTAAAAAAGATAAGTCCCGCTTTTGTATTAGGCGAAACTTATCTTAAATGTTTATTCAATTTCTTCTCCCCACAGCTCAATATCTGTTTTAGCACCAAGACAGGCTATATATGCACAGGTATTGACAGAGATAGCGAACAGGATGTAACACAGAATAAATGTCATATTGCTGTAATTATTCTTCATTCAGGGCTTCACCAGTTTGCTTCTCCCCGTCCGCTTGTTCATTGTTGAAGGTAAAAGAAAGAGGATATTCCTTCCCTAAATTATCGAAAAAGACCACTTCAATATTGTGCGCATCTTCTGAATGGGAACGGAAGTACAATCTGAAAGTTCTGTTTTTCAGTCTGTAAGTATCATTCGGCAGAAACGGACTTTCACCGTCCATCCACAACTCCCCTTTTCCATCATATTGGAAATAGCGGAGAAAATACTGCGTATCATCATACTCCCCTTCACGGTGCAGCGTACAACGTATTTCGGCAACTTCATTTACTTGCAGCCTTTTCGGGACAGGCAGATGGGTAACCGTAAATTCATAATCCTGACGGATATTAATATCATCGCTACAGGCACACGCTATTGCAGCAAGCAATAGCGTAAATAGTATGTAAGAAAAATATTTTCTCATCTTTTTATTCTTTTTTGTCAGACAACTAATTAATGATGAATTTCAATCCTGTTCCGATCTGTGTGTGGAAAAGGTTGATGGAAGAACCGCCCAGTATCCGTTCCCGAACATGAAGCAGCAGCACGATCCGGTCAGAGAGGTATGTTTCAATCTCAAACGTTACTGCACCGCCGTATAGAAAGCTGTCATCGCTCGTGATGGTTGAGCCGTCAAACAGCAGGGATCTGCCCCAATTCACCGTTTCATACCCTGCCATGGCAGAAGCTCCGACAGAGAAAAAGAATGTTTTTCCCGGATTGCTCAGAAATTTATAGTAATATCCTCCATCCAGTGTAAATTGGACTGCGGGTATCAACTCTGTTTTATACTGATGGGATTTTTGAAGATATTCACCACCAAATACCCAGCGGTTACCGTTTTCGGTATAGGAGGCAAGGGCTATTCCTCCGGAAAAGGCCTGTTTGTCGCCTTTTTCCAAATGGAATCCGTCTACTGCACTTGCCGTAAACTGTACCCCTTTCTGTCCCGGCAGGCAGCGTTGGGCATGTGCCTGCCCGATGAGGGCAAGGTACACAATCATCAATAAGACTGTCCGTTTACATAAAATATTCCCGTTAGGCAGGACACAAAACCTGTTTCGTTCCTGCTCTTTCTTATCTGATTTCTTCATTAGTGGACTTTTAATTCGTTGATTTGTCGGGCACGGATCAGGTCTGCATTCTCGATGGTAAAGGCCTGATTGCGTCCGCCATTCTTTTCAAAAACCTCAATTATAAGTAGCTTGTCGGCGGGAATTGTGATTTTATCCAATGCAAAAACTGTTCGCTCTGTCTGATTGGCACCTACCATTGTCATAAAATTGAAGGCACGAAGCGGATAAATAACCGTTTCCTGTATTGCAGTACGCTTACTGACCTTTCTGTCTACAATTTTCATGCGTACAAAATCTATATCAAACGGAACGTTGGTTGCATTTTTAATCTGAGTATGCAGATACAACAGATTATTGTGCGAATAAATTCCTTTCAAAGAGTATTGGATACCAAAACGTTTTCCGCCGATGTGTTTGATATGGCGTTTATTGTCCTTGTAAATCGCACGGTTGATAAGGTACACGACACGGGGCGATTCATTTCCTAGTTCTTTCAGGTAGATATCAAGCGAATTGTTCGGACGATTGGTTGCAATACCATCGTGCATGAAGTCACACATCTCGACATTGAGTTTTTCCGGCTCATCCGCATACTTTACATTGAAGGTATAATAACTTCCTTCGTCCGTAATTACGGCCAGATTGGTTTCCGTTTCAAAACCTCTGATGGATGCTTTCACGCGGAGAATGTTTTCAGAATTTCCTGCTTTTCCCGCAATAATATTGTTAGAACCCAAGTCTACATAGCGGATTGATGAAGGGAAAATAACATGTACCGTTTTGTCGAAAGTTACTTCCAGTCCGTAAGGAGGAATCATTCTGTCGAAGGTTATTTTCTTTGTCAGACCTTCGTAATAATCGCCGAATGTTGGCTTCAAGACCTGTTGTAGCTCTTCCTGCATCTCTTCGGATGTTTGATGGATCGTTACAGCCGGATCATACTCAGTCTGTGCATGAACAGACAATACCGTTGTCGCCAAAGCGAGCATTAAATAAGACTTTTTCATTTTCTTGTTTTACTTTAAATTAATTTGTGGATAAATAGGTTTGATAATTAGTTTTGTTTTGGCAGAAGAAGCACTCTATAACCACCTTTCAGGTGGACTTTAACCTGTCGTATCTTCTTTTGCATATACTGGCTTACTCCTTGTATTGCTCCTTTGGTCAGATCTGCTGTTATCTGTTCCTGTGCATTGTCGGTTATCGTAAAACTTGTACCGACAGAGCTTCCCATATTGGCTGCGATTTCTTTGGCAGCCTCCAGTTCCAAAGAATTAGGAATGAATATCCCCCTTTGCCCGTCAGAATCACAGACAATGATTTCTACCGGAATAATCGTACCGCCCAGTTCTATGGCGTTTATGGAAATACCGAGCCTTTCGCCTTGCAGTGCGGCGGTACCCGTCAAAAGAGAATGGACAGGAATAACCGTGGTTCCGGCTATCATGGCTTCCGTCAACCTGATCCGTACACTCTGCCCGCTGATCAGGGTCTGGTCGTCGTGTATGACTGCTGATATGGTATTCTTTTCGTTCACCCCGATATTGGCATCCATTGTATTAAATCCCATGTTGCGAGGCTGGTTGAAGGTTGCGATAAATTCCGGATTGGAAATCTTTTGAGCCAAAGATGATACCGTCTGTTCCTGAACTTGTTTGATCACTGAGACTTGCGTTTTATCATTCCTGCCCTTATTATAAGAGGCATTGCTTTGCGTATTTCCCGCTTCAAGAGTAATCTCCTCCTGTTCTGCCGTTTGCTTTGGAGGTATTGATTGGCCTTGTCCGCCAGGCATGTATTTGGCAGCTAACTGATAGGATTTCTCCATGATAGCCAACTGGTCGTCAACAGCATCTTTTTTCACGGATTCTTCTTCCAGTTTGCGCTCTAATTCCTGAATACGCCATTCTAGAGCAAGTTGCGACTGTTCGTCCACTTCCGTGGCCGGCTCATCATAGAAGCTACTCAATGTATTGCTGATGTTCCGGTAAGAAGAAGCCGAATTCCTGACAGCATTTTCAGAAGGAGAACCGTTACGGTTGGTTTTGTCTCCCGTTATTTCTACTACATTCTCCTTTATCGTCTCCTTGTCTTCCCCAACGAGAGAAGAAAAATCTTCCAGCGATTTACGTTTGTTACTTCTGTTGAGCATTAGAGCTTCCTGTTCATAGGCTTTTTGCTTGTCGCCGATAAGCCCTGAATTGTTCGGGTCGGGTATTTCCGTATTAAAGCCTTTTCCCTGTTGATCCTTTTCCTTATCTGTCGAAGACGGGGCAAAAATCAGATACAATGCACCCAGAAAGATAATTCCGATGAGAGCGAAGAAACCGTATTTCTTCAGTTGCTGCTTCCGTTTCATCTGTTCCTGCTCTCTGGCAGGATCTGTTTTCTCATGTTCTTTTTTCATCGTTTATTGAAATTTTTGTTTGTACTGTCCTTTTCCTGTAGATGAATCCGGATAGATCGTGTCGCGCTGAACACCGGACTTCATAATGCCGACACCCTCGATATGCTGTACTTCGGGGATCTCCTTTTTCCCGTTCTTACGTCCCCAATTATATATGGTGGAGATCGTGAAATACAAATTGCCTATGGTGAAAATCAATAGCATTGACAGGATGACTGTTAGACGGGCATCGGGGGAAAGTCCTCCGCAAATCCGCCGTAGAAAATCACCGGCAGTGTACCCGATTTCTTTGAAAATATGCCTGATATATTTCATTTCCGGAGGTATATTAGCGGTCAACAGTCATGATGTCCTTATTTTCTTTTATGTCGAAATTCTCCATAAAGAAGCCGTGAGGGTTATTGTCCGAACGGGATGTGTTAAGCAACTGACAGGTAGTTATAAGGGAGCGTTCTGTCAGGTTACTTTCCCTGATTATGACTTGTCGGGCATAGGTGACAATCTGATACGGATATACATCGTAGTTACACTTAATACTGTCTACAATCACATTCTGAATGATATTTCCCGATATTATGCGATTATAATACCCTTTTTCAGCCATGTCTTTATAATAATTGAAGGCAGTTTTATCACAAAGCACCATTGCACGTTGTATATTGCTTTCTATTGCACTTTTATCGGGAGACAAGGTGAAAAACAATTCATGAAAACGTTTGACATGTTCCCGTGCTTCAACCGGACGATTTTGTGAAAGGTCTTGCGAAAGGGCAAGCATCAGTGATTTGCCTCCATCCAGCACATATATTTTCTCCCTCTGTTTTTCGGCAAAGCCGTAGGCGCACCATATGGAATATCCGGCGACTATTGCACACAGACAAAGAAATATGATACTGAAAAGCCTGATTTGCCGGAAACTTGTTTCGATATTTTTTAATGACTTAAATTCCATTATTCTTATTTGTTTCTAAAATGTTTGACTGTTATAAATGAATACCTGTAATATTTAGGGAGTCCTGGAAGAATCGGGCTGCCTTCCTGTAGAATAGTTCCGTCCCTGAGGCTGACTGCCGTTGCCTCCTCCGCTTCCGGAACTGCTATTGCCGGAACTCCCTCCGCCTTTTAATCTTCCCGTAATGTTTCCGCCTGCCGCACCTGCTCCGGCACCAGCCATTGACGCCGTTTTCGAAGCGGATTGATTGACATTTTTTCCGAAATTGCCCATTCCTCCTGCCTGAATAATCCATCCGGCAACAGTCGGAATCGTAAAGAATCCTACTATCCCAATGAGCAGGAAAACCACATACACACCGTCTGAAGCATCCAGAGAATAAGCCGGATCAGCTTGCATACGGGCAATATCACTTTCGAGCATACGGACTTGTAAGCGAGCCATTATGGAACTGAATAAATCCGATACGGGAAGCCACATATATACGCCTACATAACGGGTGAGCCACTGAATGAGCGTCGACTGGAAGCCGTCGAAGACGGATATGGCAAAGGCTATTGGTCCCAGAATGGCTAAAACTATCAAAAAGAATGTCCGTATCACATCAATTATCAGGGCTGCTGCATTAAAGAGAGTTTCCAGAAAAGAGCGAAACAGGCTTTGGAACCATTTCTTCATGTCGTAGAAAGCACGTTCAATGTACATTCCCGCCATCTCTGGTGTATCCATTATCCCGAGTTCTTCCAGCTTCTTGTCAAATTCATTCTGATCGACCAGATAGGCGGTTTCCTTATTTCGTTTTTTCTGTTCGATTTCGAGTTTGTCTTTCGTTTCTGCCAATGTTCTCATATCCAGTGTCTGCTGTCCTAAGATGCCATGTGCACCCTGTACGACGGGATTTAATATGCTGTTTATCGTTCCCAGAACCAGTGTAGGAAAGAACATTATGCAAATGCCGATGGCGAAAGGACGCAACAGGGGATATACATCAATCTGCTCTGCCCGTGCAATGCTTTGCCATACGCGGGAAGCGACATAAAGCAATGCTCCGATTCCGGCAATGCCTTTGGCGACCCCGATGAGGTCGCCGCACAAAGGCATCATGTCATTGTACAGATCACGGAGTATCTGATGGATATTGTCAAACTCCATAGATTACCAGTATCTGTCATTTTCATTTCCGTACAAATCCAGAACACGCTGGGTAGAGTTCTTTTCCTTTGCCCGAAGCAGGGATACGGAAATATTTTTATTGGTATAATATTTCACCAGATTACGAAACTCCAGCATCTTATTGTATGCCCCGTCAATAACTTCCATCCGTTCTTTGTCGGAAAGAGAGAGTGTACTGGCGTTCACAACCCCTTTGAGTTCCTGCAATATATCATCAGATTCGTTAAGCAGTTTTGTATAGCCGTTGGCTATGGCTGCCAGTTCCTCTACCGTAAAATTGTCATCGGTAAGCATCTTTTCAAAACTGTTCACATAGATATCGGTAATGTCGCCGACCATCAGGATTGTTTTCTGCACTTTTCTTGCATCCTTGACAAGATTATTTACTTTCTTGAGCGCATCGTAGTATTCCTTACCCTGATTATAAACCTTTTGAACCTCCTTGAAATTGTTTAGCATATTGTTTGCAGTACTCGATGTTTGTACAATTTCTTTGGTGGTATTGATAATCCCCTGTGCCAGATTGCCCGGATCGGCAACGACCCATTGTGCTTTGGCTTGTGTTAAGGCAAACATACAGCTTGCACATAACATGAAAATTTTTATTCTCATATCAACTTTGATCTTTAATAATAAATTACTGATTAATAAACTCTTATTCTTCCCCCTTCACGGAAAGCCGTTTAATGGCAAGTTCCAGATCTCCGCCTAACTGTTCGGCAAGACGGAAGACCTCAACTTTTTCTGTTTCTTCGGTAGTGTAGGTCAGGTATTCGCTTCGTGAAACTTCCGTTGCATATACAGCCGATTGCATTCCTCCCAGACCGATCCAGACCTCCTTGTAAAGTCTGCCCGGATCATTTGCCATATTGATGGAGAGTATTTGCCCGCGCTCTTTATCTGTCAGTCCGAGCATATTCTGGATACCATCGAATTTATTCATATACTTTCGCTGGTCAAGCAAAATCTTGCAATCGGAGTTTGTAATGATGGCTTCCTTAACAATCGGAGAATGGATTATATCGTCCACCTCCTGCGTAACGACTACAGCCTCACCAAAAAACTTACGGACAGTTTTGAACAGATATTTCAGATACATTGCCATTGAATCGGTAGCTATTGCCTTCCAGGCTTCTTCCAGCAATATCATCTTTCTGACACCTTTCAGACGGCGCATTTTGTTGATAAACACCTCCATAATAATAATCGTGATGATGGGAAAAAGCACAGGATTGTCCTTCACCTTATCAATTTCGAATACAATAAAACGCTTGTTCAGCAAATCCAGTTCCTGATCAGAGTTCAACAGGTAATCGTATTCGCCTCCCTTATAAAACGGTTCGAGGATAAAAAGGAAATTATCAATATCAAAATCCTTCTCCCTTACCTTTTTATCACTGATACTTGTACGGTATTCGCCTTTGATAAACTCGTAGAAGGTATTGAAGCAAGGCATGATACTCTTGTCATTCTTTATCAGGGTGATGTATTCGTTGACTGCATTGGACAGTGCCACACTTTCCGCTCCCGAAGGTTTTTCATGTTCCTGTTTCCAGAGGGTAAGGATCAGCGTTTTAATGCTTTCTCTTTTTTCAATATCGAACACCCCGTCTTCGGTATAAAACGGATTGAACGAGATTGGATTTTCTTCCGTATAGGTAAAGTACACTCCGTCATCTCCCTTTGTTTTATTATGAATCAGGTTGCATAAACCTTCGTAGGAATTACCTGTATCCACAAGCAAAACATGTGTTCCCTGTTCATAATACTGCCGGACAAGGTGATTCGTGAAAAAGGATTTTCCCGAACCGCTTGGCCCCAGAATAAACTTGTTTCGGTTCGTGATAATTCCTCTTTTCATTGGCAAGTCCGAAATATCCAAATGCACAGGTTTCCCGTTCCGGTCTGCCATTTTGATGCCGAAAGGAGAAAGTGAATCGCGATAGTTTGTTTCCTCAATAAAGAAACATAATGCCTGCTCCATGAAAGTATAGAAACTTTCTTCTGCCGGAAAATCGCCCTGATTGCCTGCTATCCCTGCCCAAAAGAGCGAGGGGACATCAATGGTATTATGTCGGGGCTTACATTCCATAAGAGCCAGCTGGCTTCCTACATCATTTTTAACACGCTTCAAATCTTCCTGATTATCAGCCCATGCCATAACATTTACATGGCAACGTACCGAAGTCAGTCCGAAGCTGTGTGCTTCGTTCAGGTAATCTTCAATCCATTCACGATTAATTTGGTTTGAACGGCTGTAGCGTCCGAGTGAGTGCATATTCTTCGCCTGCTTTTCAAACTTTTTTAAGTTTTCCGTATGGTCATCAATAAAAATATACTGATTCACCACATGATTGCAGGAAAGCAACACTCCGATGGGAGCTGCAAACGACAAACGGCAATCACTCCTGTCCGTTGATAGGCGTTCGTAGCGGCTGTCGGTATAAACCTTGCCCGGCAGATCATCCGTGTCACTTAATGTGTGTACGCAAAGGAAATTATCACCTATTTTCATTTCTCCTGCTCCGAGTGAAATATCTTTCAGTGAAACAGTATCTCCCATCAGGGAAAAGTATTTCTCAATAATCCCGACATCGTGTCCATCACCGGTGATCTCATCGGTTGTCAGACGTTTCAGGCTTATGAAACCCGAATCGTTCATTATCCGTTCAAACTGATCGACTGCTTCCAGAAATTTCTGAGCCGTTTCCTTATCCTGCATTTCCTTTGGCACGAGAAAACCACGGGTCAGAGCCGTGTAGTTACTTTGTTGTTTCGCTCTTTCTTTCGTTGTTTTTGTCAGAAACAAGTAACAGGTATGATTCAGAAACGGACGTTCATTAAAATGGCGTTCGTAAGATTTGCTCAGGAAACTCATGTCATCTTTATCCGTATTTGCCTTGTAGCTTTCCTCGGTAAACCAATCCTGTTTGCAAACGATGGAATAATCCGGCAGTACCTTGATTGCTTTCGCCCATGCGGAATGAATGGCCGTATATTCTTCAGTAGTTACCGAATAGACTTCGGGCAGTTCCACCGTAAAACCGACGGTTATATCTGCGTCCTTACTGATGATACAGCCATGCTCAACGGAAAGGATAGGAAACTTATTCTCCAATGTTGTTATTTTCGATGTATTTCTCATTCTTTACCCTCCTTATTTATTAATACGTGCGAAAAGTCGTTGCAACCGCCTCCTGTTACTGATATGCTGCGGATGGTTTTTCCTTGCCTGCACTTTCAAAAGTCCGTATTGTCCGTATTTGCCATTCAAGTGGAAAGTGGTCCATACGAGAACAGAACCGGAAATTGCACCAAACCCGACACATATCATTTGTGGAATGCCAATCATATAAATAACTACCGTTACCACAAAGACGGCAAGCAGGCCGCCGACGAATATAAAAAGGTATTGAGCCTTCAAACCCTTAAATTCAGCCGGACGGCCAATGCCCTTGTTGATATTAAATTCCACCATAGATTAGAGGAAGAATGAACGAAGAATTGTCGCGGTAACAATCAGGAAGATACACCCCCCGAACCAGCTGGCTGCGGTTTTACTTGTATCAGGATCGCCGGATTGAAATTTGGAATATACCTTAACCCCGCCGACAAGTCCCAGAACAGCACCAATGGCATAAATCAATTTGGTGATGGGATCGAAATAACCGGTAACCATACTTGTGGCATCATTGATACCGGCCATTCCGTTGCCTTGTGCGAAGCCACTGGCTGTTGTCAGAGCCAGTGCAACCAGTATAAAGAACTTTTTATGAACGCTGTTTTTATTTTTTTCAGACATAAAAATGCTTTTAAGTCAGGTAGCGGGGAACATCTTTTATCGTTCCCCTGCTTTCCCTGACATGGTTTAACTTTGAATTAATTTGTGGATAATTGTTAAGATGATCTGTGTTCCAACGGGGTGAATAGTCCCGACACAAGAATATCTTTCCGCGGTACATACATTAAACTCTTATTTTTTCATTTACACCTCCTTTCATATTTGTTACGAGATCTCATCAATATTGAAATTTTTATAATCCTCGGATTCATACATTTTTTGTTTTCTCGGGCTTGTTCTGATCCCTCGGTTTTGCCTCTCCGCCAGCTTCTGCTCATGCCTGTCCATAAGTTCCGTTATTCGTCTGGCATATTCGGGACGGACATCCTGCATCGACTTTACCAGTCCTGTATATTTGTTTTCTGATAAGACCTTTCCTGCCAATTCTTCGTCCTGCCCGCTACTGCCTTCCGGATTGCTTACCGTTCTTGCTGTTTTGCCCATATCGTTGAAGTCAATCCCGCTAGCTTCTTCCGGCATGCTTTTCATCCCAATGTCTTCGTCTTCCTGATTCAAATCAAGATCGGAAACATCCTCGTTTTCCTCTGGAATTTCAATACCTTCGCCTGTTTCATAATCGACGGTCTTCACCTTTGGATTTTGCGTTTCGGGGGCAAATGTATCTTCTTTTTCCTTACGATTTTCAGTTCCCGAATCCGTTGCAGTATTAGGTAGTGGTTGGCTCAGGACAAATTTGGTCTTTCCCAGGACAGATGGAAATTCCTCCTTTCTTTCGGGTTGCATCTCTTTTACTTTTCCTCCTTTATATCCTGCATTTATTTGAATCGAGATAGATATTTTCCGTTTCAACAACCTTTTCAAACAAGGATAAATGTAAAAGATCACAAGCAGTAGAATTGCCGTATAGACAATCAGGATTAATATGAGCTCATGTGTTTCAATCATCTTCATTGTTGTTTACTATGTTCTTGAAAATATCTCCTTCTTCTCTGTAATAAATGGCTTTCAGTTCGTCCATATGTTCCCTGATGTGCTGCATCATTACTGTATCAATAAATACACCGACTGTCATATTTCTATCACCAAGTTTATTGACAATCTTTGATATAAACTCGTGTACATCCTGACTGATATAGACACTTTGACGCTGCTTCAGCACTCTGGGTTTTAAGAAAGCATCAAGATATTCGCCGTTTTTCTTTCTCTTGTGGGTACGCTTCGGCACGACTTCTTTTTCTTCCTGATCACCGTATTTCCTGACAGCTTCTTCAGTCATTTCTATTTCCTGAGCAGGAAGATCAGTATTTTCTCTTTTGGGTAATGCTGAAGGTGTAGCCCTGCCGTCAAGAATACTCAAAAATTCTTTTTCGTCTATATCATCGACTTTACTTATCCCATCACTCCGTTTTGCCATATGCCTTACTGTTTAATGTTTATCAATTCTTCTATTTCATCGGCCAGTAAGTCAAGCTTGCTGCCTCTTATCAGTCTTTTATCGACCGGAAAGAGCGTAGACCTGAAAATCGGAGCAATCAGTTCGGTCATTTCATGACGATAACGTTTGGTGTCAGGCAGGAAATTTTTCATAACGGACAGTCCGAGTTCACCGATACCATCCTCATAGACCTTGTATAAATCGGATTTTTCACGGGCATCGACCATGTTCCACAAAAGGAAAAGTCCCCTTAGATGGCTCTTCCCTGTGCTTATTATCCGGTCATTAATAATACTGGCAAATTCCAGCGTAGACTGTAGTACCATCTTATCGGCTGAGATCGGAGAGAATATATAATCCAGCGATGCCAGTGTCTGAACAATTCCCTCGCTGTTCAGTGTTCCCGGAAGATCGATGAATATAATGTCCGGAATACCCCCGACATATTCGTCGATCATCCTTTTTGCAGTTTCTATGGCTTGGGGAGCCGGAGTTCGCTCAACCGGATAATTTCTTTTGCCAAGAGTCTTAAACTGGCTATACGACTTTTCTTTGTAATACGGGATCTTGCTCACAATTTCCTTATCCCTTTCCCTCATCTTGTAAATACTGTATTGCGGATAATCGCAATCAATAACGCCAACATTATACCCTTTTTCATAATGAAAGTAGCTTGCCATAAGTACCGTCAAAGCACTTTTCCCGATTCCTCCCTTTTGAGTAGAAAATGCAACCAATAGTGTTTTCTTTTCCATACCATTAAAAAATTAGTTTAATAAAACATTCCTTTATTACAGAAACAGGGATGCAGGGAAACCCTCCTTTACGTTGTTGTTCCTTTCTTTTAGTATCGGTTTCTTGCTTCGTTTCATCGCTCACTTATTTGATTTACTCTTTACGGATGTATAAAATCATAGGTGTATCCGTTTCAATCAGCATGGTTCCATATCCTTAATTCTCAAAAAACGTATTCCGTTATTTATGCAGCAGAATATGGATTGACATAAATGCAGAAAAAGAGAAATGCTCTGGTAATGAATGATTATTATGATTTTTCAAAAAAAGATTTTGATATAACAGTCCATCAGCAAAACAATAAACCAGTAAACCAACAGATCACTCATTTTTTTACAAACAACCCATACATTTCAATACTATTAAAAATTTCATTTCAGTAAGGAAGTAACTCCTGACTTCCCTGTTTCTTTGGTAAAGTAAATACATGATTTTTGTACAATGCTAACAATCAGGCTACTGTGGTACAGGTTGGCATCCTGTTGGTAGGATGTTTCTGTTTTCGGTAGTTGTTTTGGGAAAGTTGATATTCATTTTTACGTTGTATCCGGCAAAAGGTTTTGAGAAATTAAATAGAAACATCGTTTTTTGTTTTTAAACGGCAAAATACATTCTTGTTTGACTCCCCCGTTTTTTAGCCTTATTTCAAAATAAAACCTTTCTTTTTTCATATCTGTGAGTAGAAATAAGTAAAACTTTTTTCCGGTGGTAGTATTTGGCACCCGTTGGCTTATCTCTTATTTATCAACCTTATTTTCAATGGATTTAACTTTGTGCCGGAATAATTTCTTTTCAGGAACTTACTTGTACAAGCCGTAAGTTGACCCCCAAATCCGCACACGGATGTGGGTGGATTTCGATGTTCAGAAGGAACATGGCAAGGTATGTTTTAAGCAGCTTGAAATAAATTTCAGCAGCTCAAAACGCCTTGCCCCTCAAAGGAGGGGAAGAATTATTCCGGAGTCATAATTCATTAATAATTTTCAAAACAATTCCCGATGGATGAAACAAGAAAAAGGAAGGTCGGCAGGCTTCCTAAAAAAGACCCTGCCGTTTTCAGGTACACTATCAGTCTGAATACCGTACAGCATGATAAGTTTCTCTCGCTCTTCGAGCAGTCAAGGCAAACGGTAAAGGCTCATTTTATTACATCCTGTATTTTCTCACAACCTGTAAAAGTTGTACAGATTGACAAGGGAATGCAGGATTACTACATGCGGCTGACAACTTTTTACGGACAGTTTCGTGCGATAGGTACGAATTATAACCAGATAGTGAAGACGCTAAAATCCAATTTTTCGGAGAAAAAAGCACTCGCATTACTCTACAAACTGGAAAAAGTAACGATTGAACTGGTCGAATTGCAGCGGAAAATATCTGCCCAGATTGAAGATTTTGAACATAAATATTCCTCTTCATGGTTGCAAAAATAAATACGGGTAGCAACCTTTTCGGTACATTGTTGTATAACAACCGTAAGGTTGAAAACGATGTTGCCAGTATAATTCACTCCAATAAAGTGATGCAAAACAAGGATGGAAAATACAATATGTTTCTCTGCAATCAGTCCTTTGCACCTTTTCTTGCTGCCAACAGGAAGACTGAGGAACCGATTTTACATATATCACTCAATCCGCATCCCGATGATGTGTTAACAGACGAACAATTTACGGACATTGCTGATGAATACATGCAGAAAATGGGATTCGGTGACCAGCCCTATATCGTGTTCAAACACGAAGATCTGGAAAGAAAACATATTCATATAGTCAGTGTCAATGTGGATGAAACCGGACGTAAGATCAGCGACTACAATAACTATCACCGCTCCAAAAAGATAACGGAGGAACTGGAAACAAAATACAAGTTGCACCCAGCCGGAAAAATGGATTATCAGGAAGAAGTACCCCACTTAAAAAAGGTTGATTACAGTGCGGGCAATGTGAAGAAACAGATTGCTAATAACGTAAAGGCCTTGATGCAGTCCTATCGGTTTTCATCCCTGAATGAATACAGAGCCTTACTCTCCTTATACAATATTGGTGTGGAGGAAGTAAGCGGAGAGGCTCGCGGTAAACCTTATCGCGGACTGGTTTATTCTGCTCTCGATGGCGAAGGCAATAAGGCCGGTAGCCCGATCAAATCTTCCTCCATTGCCAGAAGTGTCGGGCATGCTGCGTTAGCTAAAAAGATAGCCTCTTCAGTGAAACTTGCCAAAGAAAAACAACTGACCGGACATACAAAAGCTGTCCTTGATACAGCTATCAGTAACTACCGTAACCGCGAATCTTTTGAAGCGGAATTGTTACGAAACGGAATAAGTGTTGTTTTCAGGCAAAACGAAGAAGGAAGGATTTATGGGGCAACATTCATTGACCACGAGACTCGCACAGTGGTCAATGGCTCAAAAATAGGTAAAGCTTATTCTGCCAATGTATTTCACAATCTTTTCCAGAACAGTGGTGAGAATGAAACTTTACATACTGGTCAGAGTGCAAGGAACGAAGAGAAAAATGACATTATGCTTCCTTTGCCGGAACTGAATATGGCAGCCCTGCCGGAAGCACAGGAAGATTCAGGACATCAGCTTTACAATTTTCCGGAAAACAGAGGTGACAGGCAACCTGATGATTCGGGTTTTGCCGGAATAACCTCTCTGTTGGAACAGCATGGAACCGACTTCGAAGCAGAAGCCTTTGCTCGGAAGAAAGAAGCGGAAACCAGACGCCGCAAGCGTCAGAGAAGACACCTGTAATCAATTAATCAATTAATCTATAATTATTTATTATAACTTTTTTATGCAGAACGAAGATGATTTGAGAGGACTCGCCAAAGTGATGGAATTCATGCGAGCCATTAGTATTTTGTTTGTTATTATTCACGTTTACTGGTTCTCTTACGGGTATATTCTTTCCCTGAACTTTAACCTGACGGTAGTGGATAGGATATTATTGAATTTTAACCGGACAGCAGGGCTTTTCTCCAATATGTTGTGGACGAAACTTTTTGCTTTCGTCTTTATGGGCTTGTCCTGTTTAGGAACCAAAGGAGTAAAGGAAGAAAAAATAACATGGACAAAAATATCCGCATTTGGTATTGCCGGTTTTATTCTGTTCTTCCTTAATTGGTGGATACAGGATCTGTTCCTTCCGCTGGCAGCAAATACAGCGTTGTATATTTTTACTTTGTCGTTGGGATATATCTGCATGCTGATGGCAGGACTGTGGATGAGCCGGCTTTTGAAAAACCGTATGTTCGATGACGTTTTCAATAACGAGAATGAATCATTCATGCAGGAAACCCGTTTGTTGGAGAACGAGTATTCAGTCAATCTGCCGACACGTTTTTTCTACAAAAAGAAATGGAACAATGGGTGGATAAACATTGTAAATCCCTTTCGTGCAACGATTGTATTGGGTACTCCCGGCAGTGGCAAGTCTTATGCTGTGGTAAATAATTTCATCAAGCAGCAAATCAATAAAGGGTATAGCCAGTATATTTATGATTACAAGTATCCGGACCTTTCAACGATTGCTTACAATACCCTTATAAATAACCGGAAAGCATATAAAGTGGAACCAAAATTCTTCGTTATCAACTTTGACAATCCGGCCGGAAGCCATCGCTGTAACCCGATCAATCCTGATTTTATGACCGACATATCGGATGCTTATGAAAGCGCCTACACCATAATGCTCAATCTCAATAAGACATGGATAACCAAGCAGGGAGATTTCTTTGTAGAATCTCCAATCATTTTACTTGCAGCGATTATATGGTATCTGAAAATCTATGAAGGCGGTAGATGTTGCACTTTCCCCCACGCCATCGAATTTTTGAATAAGAAGTACACCGATATTTTCCCGATTCTAACTTCGTATCGTGAGTTGGAAAATTATCTTTCACCCTTTATGGATGCATGGCTGGGCGGAGCCGCCGATCAGCTCCAAGGACAGATAGCAAGCGCTAAGATACCCTTGTCCAGAATGATCTCCCCGCAACTATACTGGGTAATGACTGGCAATGATTTTACATTGGATATCAATAATCCGAATGAGCCGAAGGTTCTGTGTGTGGGAAACAATCCTGACCGGCAGAATATTTATTCGGCAGCTTTGGGATTATACAATTCCCGTATTGTGAAACTGATTAATAAAAAAGGGATGCTAAAATCATCGGTTATTATAGATGAGCTGCCTACGATCTATTTCAAAGGTCTGGACAACCTGATTGCAACTGCCCGAAGCAATAAGGTTGCTGTTTGTCTTGGTTTTCAGGATTTCTCACAATTGAAACGCGACTATGGCGACAAAGAAGCGGCTGTTGTAATGAATACCGTAGGTAATATTTTTTCGGGTCAGGTGGTAGGAGATACTGCAAAAACCCTTTCGGAGCGTTTTGGAAAAGTTTTGCAAAAACGCCAGTCCATGACAATCAACAAACAGGATAAAAGTACTACAATCAATACTCAACTTGACTCGCTGATTCCGGCTTCGAAGATTAGCGGATTAACACAGGGAATGTTTGTGGGCGCAGTAGCTGATAATTTTGATGAACGGATAGAACAGAAGATTTTCCACTGTGAGATTGTTGTAGATAATGCGAAAGTAGCTACGGAAACTGCAAAGTATCAAAAGATACCCGAGTTTACCAATTTTATAAACGGAGACGGGGAAAATCTGATGCAACAGGAAATTGAGCGGAATTATTACCGTATAAAAGAAGAAGCACAGCAGATTGTGGACTCGGAGCTGGCGAAGCTGAAGGATGATCCGAAATTTAAGGATTTAATCAAATAGGTATGAACGAACATCCCACCTGTTAATTCAGAAGTGGGATGTTCGTCTTTTAATTACCTGACCATTAGCCATAGAAAATGGATTATATATTAAAGAAACATAATCAGACAGAAAGAATCCTTTCTTTAAATTATTATTCCCTTAAAATCTTTTCCATCGTTTTTCCCTTGGCCAATTCATCAATCAGCTTGTCCAAGTAGCGAATCTTTCGCATCAATTCATCTTCGATATTTTCTATACGATAGCCACATATTACACCTGTGATTTTTGAAGCATTCGGGTTAATTTGTGGTGCTTCCGCGAAAAAAGTTTTCAAATCACTGTTTTTGTCTATTTGCTGTTGTAAAGATTGTTTGTCATAGCCTGTCAACCAGAAGATGACGGTATCCACCTCTTCTTTAGTACGCCCCTTCTTTTCTGCTTTATTTATATATAAAGGATATACATCTGAAAAAGGTATTTTAATTACTCTTGCTTTATCCATAAAGTTGTTGCTTGTTTACTTCAACGATTCTTTTGCATACTACATTTACACCTTTAAAAAACCTCGGAATCCTCTGGCAGCATAATAAGATTCCGCACCGTTATGATACACAAATACCGTATCATAACGACGATCACAAAAGAGGGCTCCCCCAAGTTTTCTGATATTGGCAGGCGTTTGTACCCAGCTTGATGTTTTTGTATCGAAATCACCAAGTTGTTGTAACTCCCTGTATTGTGCTTCCGTGAGAAGTTCAATACCCATAGAGGCAGCCATCTCCACCGCATTGTTTTCCGGTTTGTTCTCTTTTCTTGATTCCAGTGCTTCACGATCATAACACAGGCTTCTGCGACCTTTGGGGCTTTCTGTCGAACAGTCGCAAAAAATGTATTCCCCTGTTTGGGAGTCACGGCTGATTACGTCCGGCTCGCCGCCTGTCCGCTCCATCTCACCCAACGACCATAGTTTTCCGGCATCAGCTTCCAGTCTAAATTTTACATCTGTCCATTCTATACCTTGGTGACGTTGCCTGTTTTTTTCAAAACGGTTTTGCAGTATCTCCAGTAATGTTTCGCGTTGCTCCGGCGATAGCACGTTTTTATTTACTTTCATAAGAATGAGTTTATCGGGAATACTTTATTTTTCAGTTGAGAATAGCTTTGTCGACCTTATTAACCTTTGTTGTTTGGAACCTGATAGTTTACCATCCAGCAGATTCCGAACTTATCGGTCAGCATGCCGTAGAGTTCCGCCCAAAAGGTTTTCTCCAGTGGCATTGTTATTTTGCCGCCTTCGGACAGACGTTCAAACACTTGTCGTGCTTCATCCGCACTTTCGGCATTGAGTGTCAGCCAGACGCTGTCTCCACGGGTATTTTTCATGCCCGAAGAACAATCCGCGCCCATCAGGGAAACCTCTTTGCTTATGGGAAGAATAACATGTACGACACGCTCCCTGTCTGCTTCTGCAATTTCACCTGTGCCTGGAGGAAGGTCTTTATAGCGGGTAAGGAACGCGATCTTTGCATCGAAAACCGTTTCATAAAAGGTAAATGCTTCCGCACACTCACCGTCGAAAATCAGATAAGGTTCCGCATTTTTCATAATCCATATTCTTATTAGTTCGTATTGTATTTAAACAATGTGTATTCTCATAATGTTCTTTTCCGCTAATTTATGTTTTTGGCTGGCCTTGCACAAAAAATATGGATATTTTTCTCTCTCTGTTTCTTGGTAAAGCTGGAATAAAAAACATCCCACCTGTTAATTCAGAAGTGGGATGTTTTTCTTTTTAATCCTTGACCTGTTCTAAGGAGGTAGTGGAAATTTCCTTCTTCAGTGTCGAACTCGGAGTAAAGATTATGTGTACGTTCTTTATCCGGCTGGTAGTAAAATCACTTTTGTTATCAACTCCCTCACTGCAAATAGATAAGCGCATCGTTCCCAGTTGTCCTAACTGAACACTTTTACCCATCCGCAGAAACAAGGGTAACTGTTCGACAAAATTCTGAAGTACATTGAAAATATCGCCTTGTGTGAGTGAAGAGCGAGCGGCGATTTCTCTTGCGAAAAGGTCTAATGTAATTTTACCTTCGTTCACGGCAGTCGCATAATACTTCTTAGGACTGGTCGGATTTTGCGGATGTTTCCTTGCAATTACTTTGAATCTCATAATTCCTTTTGTTTTTGGTTAATTTTTCATACTGAAGCAATTATTTTTTCTTCAGGGAGAAAATTATTTTTCTTGCTGATGGAAATTTCACTGCTTTAGGTATAGATAAATTTGTTTGGAAAAGATGGGAAATTTTTTCTTCCTCTAAAAAAGTAGAAATATAAGATTGTATATACGATGTTTTGTAATAGTTATTTAGACTATTTTTCCCTATTTTTGTCAGAGCATAACGTTCCAGTCATGGATATTTGGGATAAGAAAAAACGGTCAGAGATAATGTCTAAAATCCGGTCTAAAGACACAAAGCCGGAACTGATATTAAGAAAGGCTCTTTTTGCAAGAGGGTTCAGATATCGTGTTAATGATAAAAGATTGCCCGGTAAACCCGATATTGTTCTTCTCAAATATAAAACGATTATCTTTCTGCATGGCTGTTTTTGGCATAGGCATGAAGGTTGTAAATATGCTTATACTCCGAAAACTAATACAAAGTTCTGGATTGATAAAATAACCTCTAATACAGAAAGAGATAAAAGAAATTTGAGGAAATTAACTATTTTGGGATGGAGTGTTTTAACAGTTTGGGAATGTGAAATAAGACACAAGTACAAACACGATATTACACCGTTAGTTGATAAAATATCAGTAGCAATACAGAACAACCTCCCTCATAAAATTGCTCTGAGATTTTATGGAGAGAAAGAAAATGAAATAATATTAGTAGCAGAAGATGTTGTTGAATATAGAGAAAATCCTAAATAGGGAATCCTTTCTTTATTAGTTTTTGCATACACTTTACAATCGTTTCGTCTGCATCATAATCTCTTTCGCGCTTCTGATTAAGAATATCAAATAAAAAATCAGTTTCTTCATCCAATAAAATATTTTTATCAGTGTTGAAACTCAACATCTTTCGGACTTGTTCCAAAATGAGTGAATTTTTGTCGTCATCCGTTATTTTTACTTTTTTCATCTGCACCCATTTGCCCGTATACTTTTCAGACTCCTGCAATAACTCTTGATTTCGAGAGGCAACAATGTCAAGAATTTCAATTCCTTTCTGACATTCTTCATCTGCTAAAACTTTATTTTGTCTCAGTTTATAAGCAATATTGGATACAATATTCTGTTTGGTAATGTCAAAATAACCACTGTCTTTTCCCCATTTTCCTATTTCATTCCACAAGGCAGATGGAATAGATTTAACTGTCTCCCTGTTTTTTATTAACTCTTCTTCTGATATATTTATATCTGTATTACGTTTTAGGGGATTCTTTTCGTCTATCAAATCAGTTTTAATATCATTGATATTGTAAGCCCATGAATGACTTTTTACTTTTTCCCAACATTCCTCTTTTTTTGCCCATTCAATATAATGTGACACGGGCGAGTTTTCCAAAATAAACTGATTTACTTGTTTCATTAAATCATAAATAAAGTTAGAAAGTGAGAGTGAAACTTGCTGATTTTTCCAGATTTTGTAAAGGTCTAATTTATTATTTGTTATTATGTTGAGTAAGGAGAGGGTATACGGAACAACAACTTGCTTCATTTCACCGATACTGTCAGGCTTTTTCCCGTAACGCTTGTCGGCATTTTTAAAAAGAATACATTTTGCAATACTGTCTTCAAAATATACATTGTTAATTTTATTAATGTTATCAGGTAGATTATTTGCAATAAATTGAGCATAATTTTTTTCGTTACCACGAACAACAATATGTGGGCCAACAACTAATTTTACACCATCGTATATTTCCTGGTAAGAATTTATGTATTTTGCTAATTCAACCTTTGTAAACATTTGTCCTTTCGGATATTTTTTATCAAATGCATTTTGCAGAGATTTGGTACGGCCTTCACGGCTACGCAAGGTTTTATACTGCCCTCTAGCTCTTTCAAAAAACCAGCAAGTCTGCATATTGTTCTGACTTGTTATAGGTGACATAATATAACGCGATAGCTTTTCAAAAGTAATCAAAGCGGGATTATTAGCTGAAAAGTCTGCATCATTTACTTTATTTTGAGTATTTGCATATCGTGAAATACGGGAAACAATATCACTATATAAATCTTGCTTTTCAATAATTGAAAATTTAATCTGAACAAAAATATTTGAAATATCAGCCTTATCCTTTCGGGCAGTATTGTAAATTGAAGCGGTTGTTTGCCCTCCATTCACTATTTGCAAATTACTAATCTTATTTATGAAGTGCCCTGTTTCATCAAGTTCTATATGATCAGCAGTTGCAGCTATACCGTTATTAAAAGCCAGAAACATATGAGGTTCGTTCCTTATTGTGTCACGGATTCCCTTGTTGATTTTTCCTGTGAATTGAAGGAATGAGCGTACATTTTGCTCCAATAATCGTGCACCATAACGTTCGTATAACTTAGCCAAACAAGTACCTGGAATAATTGCAATGTACGTTTTATAGTCAAGATTTTCGGTAGTTGCTGATAAACAGGGAATTTTAAACTCTTCACCTTCAAAATTCTTAAAATCCAGTTCTATTGGAACTCTCGACTGTTCAGAGATTTTGTAAAGATAATTAATGTCGATAATTCGATAAAATACACTGTAACCATTTATAATATCACTAGGGGGAAAGTCACCTTTGTATTCCCCGTTTGTTAAAATTGTTGCATTGACACGTACAAGATTTTCTTTTAATTCTTGAAAATTTGCCAACGTATTGGCAAATTCAAAAATTGGAGAAGATTCTGCGACATCATTAACATAATCTTTTTCAACTGTTTTTTTGAAAAAATTCGTTATTCTGATTGTTGCCCTATCAATTTCTGATTTTGCTATGCTAGACATGAATTCAGAAAAGTCAAAAATAGAAATAAATAAATCAACCGTTTCGTAATTTTCAGAAACAGCGTAGGCATTTATTTTGTGTTGCCCTTTCCTGCCGATATCTTTTTCATCGTAAGCTATATCTGCATTTTCAGTTTCTCCGGCATCGGACAAAATATCAATAGCAATTCTTGTAAAAGTCTGCTCTTGTGTGTCTCCATCCTCACTGCTTGCCTGCATTGCCGCAATATCCTGCATCAATGATTGGTAATATTTTTCTATTTCATTCATAATTCTTTGATTGCTGTAAAAATTTGATTTTCTGAAATCAGATATTCGTCGCACATTGCAAGAATAATTGAATATTTTACGTCACATACTGCTTTTCTCAACTCTTTCTCCTTTATTCTTGGAAAATCAGCTTCAATTTTGTAATAATTCTCGTCTCTGGCTTGATAAAATCGGTTTTGATAAATTGCCTCGTGTTTATCCAAATAACCAGCTTCAAGCAGTTTTACTTTAAATATTGATAAAGCAGGTGTGTCATTTTCGAGATTTTTTCGAATTTCAGCAACTTTTTGACTAAGCGTTTGCCCATTGCCATTTGATACTTCGATAGAAAAATGAAATAAAAAGAGATTTTCGAACAATGTTTCATCCAATTGTCTTTCTCCGTTTATCATAACTTTTTGCGGATTGTTTGTTGAGGTGGTTTTGACTTCAACTGCCCAATTGTTGCCTTGAAAATCGCGCAGTGCCTTATCTCCTCCGACCCAGGTGAGCAATACTTTGCTTAAATTGGTATTTTGACATGAAAGAAATTTTTGCAGGAAATGCAGTTCCCCAAAAAGACCTTGTTGTTCGGCTGGAGTTAATCCAGTAGAGTTGTTTTTCTCAAATAGTGTTTTCCACTTCTCTAACTGATTGACAATTTTACGGCTAATATTCTGTTCTGTATTCAATCGAATAACCGACTGTATCAAATTTTCACAAAGTATGGCAAAAACATCTCGACTATTTGGATGTACAAGTTGTATTATCAATAAACGGGAATTGGAGAAAGTTGTATCGGCCAAATACATGACTTTCAACTCTCGCAGGTTATCAAATGGAGAAGTATCAATACGTATGTTGTTACTGAATGTAAAAGCCACGCCGTAATATCTTTCAGGGTATTGGAATGTTCCATAAATATGAAGAGATACATCGCTAGAGTAAAGCCGTTTTACAAGTCCTACATTCTTTTCCTCCTCCAATGCTTCCCATATTTCTGAGATGTGATTATTATTCGTCATAGATATTATCATTTTCGCTGTCAAATAAATCTTCTGTTTCCTTAAATTCAGCAATCTGATTTACCGTATAAGAAATCGCATTGTACTTTTCACTATTCGGAAATGAAATTGCAAAGCCTATAAACGGCTCGTCATTTTTGTGATACGTTACAGTCTCTGGAATAATGTTGCCTTGTCTGTCTTTAATATTGGCACATTCTGGATTAAGTGGATAAATCAACAAAAGTGGATTTGTTCGAGGGCGAAATTCTTGGCGAACAATTTCAGGGGCTGGATACTCCTTTTCTGACCAATTCTTTTTCACTTGTCTTGTGCGTCTCAATGCTGCGTCTAATAAATTACTGTCTAAATCAATAAATTCATCTTTTTGATTACCAACAATATGATTTTTACGAATATAATATGTGGTCCAGTTTGTATCATCGGCGCGGTTACGATCAAAGCAACCTACTTTTATACCATTCGAAAAAGTATGGATTGCTTCTGCTTTGTCTTTTTTATTCATTAAAACTACACGCCATGAGGTTAATTCATTTTTCTTGACGAGTTCCTGAATATAGCTGTTTATCAAATCCAAATCTACTTTTTTCAAACTATCTGCAACTTTGAACTTGGCAAAATAATCACAGATGTCATCGGGAGAGACGTCACGCCATAAATAATTGTTTCCTTTGCTTTCTCCTGATCCAAGCGAGGTTAGAAAATTATCTGTTGCTATGAGATTTTTTTTCTTTGATCCCTTGTCCATCGGCAGTTGATAGGTCTCTATCAGTCTACCTGCCCACGAAACCTCTATTTGCTTGGTATATCTCATTTTAGAGATAGACGTAATCTGCAATTGTCCTGGACTGTTTCTAACTTTCAATGCATAATCTTCCGGTGTTCCATTTATACTTGCCAGATAGTCAAAATCAGATCGCAATTCTTCACTTGCAATAGTAATATGTCTAAACCATTCATTCAATTCCCCACTCGTAAATAGACGGCATAAATCTACATAACCCGGTCGATAGCCAAACCATCGTCCCATTTGCATAAGTGTATCGTACATTTTTGAGGCACGTAAAAAGTAACTTACAGAAAGCCCTTCCAAGGTTAAGCCTCGTGAAAGTTTATCTCCACCGATTGCAATTACAGAAACGCCTGTTTTTTCGTTTTCATAGTATGTCAGGCAATCACCGGAGGTACCATTGATTGATTTTATTTCAACTTTTTGGACAGCCTTATAAAGTAGTGGTTTGATTTCTTCCCATGAATGAACAATTAAATTTTTATCAATTTCGCCGTGTTTTGATTGTTTAATTTCAGTTGTAACAGTTTTGTGAGATTTGTAATTGGCTGTATCGTTTTCTAGAACTCTACGAAATTCTTCCAAAATAAGGGCATCGTTTGCTTCTATCTCGTGTTTATAATAGTTAAATAAATCTTCCACCAATTCTTTAATATGGTTTTGCCACATTTGGAAACGCGAAATGTGAATCAGCATAGAATTGTGTTTTGCACCCTGACCCCGTGCTATACGGATTGCACAAGTAACAATAAAACATTTAATCGCTGTTTTCAGTGATTCAGGAATGTCTGAGAAAGACGGTTTGTCATCGTCTTTTTTGTGACCTTGCGGAACAAAAAAGTCATAATCTTTTATAGGACAAACAATTGGCAATAAATCGTTGTCTGTATCATCAGGGATTATTGATGTTCCGAAAACTTTCTCAGGCCCAATATAATTCGTAGGTGCTGGAATATTAATAATAAAATCACGTGGAAATAAGTCGTCTTCATTTTGCGGGATGAAAATATTAGCAAAAGGTGTAGCCGTATAACCAACATAAGCAGAGCGATTGAAGAGAGAGATGATACTACAGATATTTTTATTTATTGTTGTAGGATCTAACTCTTTTCTGTTGGTATTGATTGAAGCGTTATCGGCTTCATCATCAATAATCAAAAGTGATTTATTGGAAATTTTCTCGCTTGTTGCTTGCGTATGCGTATGTAACCAATTATATAAGCGTTTGAGAACGGAAGCGTTTTTCTTTACAACCAACAAAATGGGCTGAGGTGCATTGAAATTGAAACCTGCTGTATTTGTTGCTCTACTGGTAAAGTCGCCTTTTTCCAAACTTGTAGTATATGAGTTTGCAATAGCATTTTCAAATCCAGGGATTAAGCCAACACCTATTTTTGTTGTTTTATTCATCGTATAGGCTCTTTCATATTGTGTGTCAAAGCCTAAAAATCCCTCATCAATACGATTTTGAGTTTGACTGCGAAGATTATTGTGAATACCAGCCAAAACAATAATCAGATTGAATCCCGTGTCTGCTGCTTTACAGATCAATCCTGTGTAATTAGCAGTTTTACCGGATTGAACTTGCCCAACAACAAGTCCCTTTTTTGATATCTGAATTTCAGATCGTTGAGGGTTAAAAAGTTTATCGAGCACTTTGTCTGTCAATTCATCCAGCTGCAAAATAACAGTCGGAGGAAACTTCTTTTGTTTCTCTAGATATTCAGTATAGCGAGTCCAAAATGCCCATTTGGTTTTTTGATTAGCCTTGAAGTCCTTCAGCCAAGGTTCACGACGCTCCCTGCCTTCCAGAATTTGGAAAGTATCAATCTTAACACTATACATTGAAAGTAAATCATTTTTCAGTTTCACAGCATCAACGTCCGAGTAAATTATTTTGACCTTGACAATGGCTTCGTTTATTTCATCGTCTGTAACACTTGTTTTTCGGCCAATTATACTTTGGCATATCTCTATGGCTATTTGGTAATTATCACTCATTATAGTTCTTCGATTAAACCTTCGTAATTATTAAAAGGTTCTTGTGTTTTTAATAAGGCTTTTGCTTGTGCTGGTGTTTTTCCTTGTGCAATTTGATTATTGTACATTAATACAAGTACGTCTTTTATAAGGTTTGGATCTACATTGGAAAAGGGAGGAGTCTGTGTCTCTTCCCCTTGTGCCTCATTAATATAAATCGTTTTAGTCGGAATAGTTTCTTCCAGAAAATTCAACAGTTTTTCTATAGCTTGTTCAGGTTTCTCTTTTGCCAGACTTTTCAAATCTTGAATGATTAAATGCTTGCGATTAACTACAAATGACCATTTATTATCCTTTTTCTTCTCTAGCCAAAGTGGTTGAAAATCCTCTCCTGCTCTTTGTTTCAAAATTTTACCTCTATGGCGATAAACTTCGCTACCAATATTTCTAACTCTCTTTGCATAAGACCCTAACTGTTCTCTGCAAACTATGGGTGGGTATGCTTTTGACTTTTTTATGTCAATCTGCCACACAGTATCCAATTTATTTGGCAGATCAATCTGTATGCGTACTAACTTATAATGTTCTTCCTTACGGAATAATCCTAACCAATCGCCTGCTAATAATAGACGTTTACCACGATAAACATAAAAGCCCTGCATAGCGGGGTAACCGTTAATTCCTTCTGCCTTTTTGTAGGCTTGTTCGGTTGAAAAATTATTTTTGTGGGGTAAGACATAGCCTTTCATTATTGCTCCCCCGTTAATGTATTCTGTTTCTCTTATTTGAGTTTTGTTTTCATTTGTGCAAAATGGATTCCATGCTTCAATTTCGTGCTCATTCCAGAATATCTTTATTGCTTTCTCTTCGATAAACCTGTGAAAAGTCATGGCAATATGATTTTTAACTTTATCCAATGAAGCAGAAAATTTTCGTTTAGCATTTTCGTCTGTTTCTGCTGTTTGCAATGGTAAAATTCTATCTAAATCAGTCCAGACAACAAGTGTTCCTGACTGCATATTATCCAATTCATTTAGAAATTCTTCAGGCATCCATTGGATCAGTTCCCATCTCTTACTTTTAGCGACATAATCCAGATCCCATGCCCAAAAAACAGGGATATAACCTTTACGTTTGCTGAGAACTGATAGTTTACGACACTGCGAAAAAGAGGCTGTTTTCAAACCTAGACCAAAACGCCCCAAATCATTTTCAGAGCGGTCAGATAGAGGATTTTGAGTGCCAGGACGCATGGCTTGGATTAACTCATTACCGTTCATTCCATCACCATCATCTTTTATGGTAATAACAGACTTTCCTCCTCGCCAGAGACGGTTTATATGAATATTTTTTGCATTCGCAGAAATAGAATTGTCGATTATATCAGCAATAGCGGTTTCAAGACTATATCCAATAGCTCTAAATGTTTCAATCATTGAAGCTGCCTCAGGGATAGCCTCCACTTTATTAAATTTACTGTAATTCATTCTCAAACTGCTTTTGTAGTTCTAATGCAATTTTATGTGCCAAGACCACAGGAACAGCGTTGCCGATTTGTTTAAATGCCGCACTTCGACTACCTTCAAAATAATAGTCATCGGGAAAAGATTGTAGACGTGCAGCTTCGCGTACAGTTATGGAACGAACATTATCTATGGTTGGATTTAAGGTAGGATAAATGTAATAATGACCATCCATTGCAATATGGGCAACAACGGTATGACAACACCCGTATGGATCAACTACTTGAAAGCGGTTAAGAAAAGTTTCCTTGTTTTTGTGATGTTGTAAACGAGACGGGATTTTTGAGTAATCAATCCTTTTGCGATCTTTTAACCACATTTCGACTGCCATACTATAAATCTCCCGATCATTTTCGTTATTTGGACGGGCAATATGTTGAGTGGTAAAATCAAAAATACTGTTTCTAATTTCTGATTTTATTAAATACTCCATCTCTGAAAGAGGTTTTGTATATTTTACTGGTGAACATAACTGCCCCTCCCCATGCTTTCTTTCAGGCAAATCGCAAAATAAATCTTTCAGAACCTCGTGTTTATTTATCTCGGGGGTTAATTCAGGATAGTGAAATTTTGTCAAGTTCCCATTTTCGTCATGTATCTTCCAGCCAACAATAATAACTCTTTGACGATTCTGTAATACACCATGCTCAGAAGCAAGTTGGATTTTTACTTCCATTTTATAACCTGCTTGCTCTACCAATCGAGTAAGGTCTTTCAGTGGTTCACCTTTCTTTGCAGTCCGAATGCCTAAAACATTTTCAAATACAAATATTTTTGGTTGGTAGCGTTCCAGAAACTTTACATAATATAAATATAGTTCATTGCGAGGATCATCCTCTACTGCTTTACCCATTCTCGCACGGCCTGCGACAGAATATGCTTGACAAGGAGGTCCTCCAATTATTATATCGACTTGTTCTTCGCCTTTCAATTCATCTACTTCCTGAAAAATATTTTCTATTGTTTCTTCTCCAATGGTATCATGAATGACGGTGTCTATAACTTCTTGGGGAACTTGTCTCCAAAGCTTGCTTCCATCCTCCTTTTCTTGCTTCTCCTGCAAATATTTTTTATAAATATGAAGTTGATTTTGAGCTTTTAGATGATGAAAAGCAGCACGGGTTCTTAAGGTATCACAAGCATATTTATCCATTTCGATATGAGCTAAAGGTGTATACCCTGCTCTGATAAAACCTTCGGATAATCCACCTGCACCAGCAAATAAGTCTATGAAATTTAATGCCATATTTATTAGATTGTTTTACAAAAATAGAAAAATATTATGATATAAAGTTTTTTTGTTAAAAAGATATCTATAAATACAAAATTCTCCTAACAAAAGCGAATTTCCAGCTTGTATACAACCACTGAACTGCCAAACACTACCACCCATTTTCAAATCCGTATTTTAATCATTTTCCCGTCCTACTTTCGCTGTTCAGTTGCATTAACGTAGATGTAACTATAAAACAGTTATTTTATATGGATGAAAATTTGAATGACCATGAAGTATTGCTGGTCGTAGAAAAAGAAAGTAACGAGCTTAAAGCCGTTACAGGGCTAAACAGGGACGGAACCCTCAAAACGGTTAAGCCAGATGTAAAAAATGAGCCGGATTTCATAAAGCTTGACAAGCACGGTGATGTGTTGGAAAACTTCTTTGAGAACTTTATGCGTCAGGTGAAAGAGCCGACCCGCTTCCATTTTTTCAAACTGCCACTGGATAAAATGGAAAATATGGTTATCGGTTTACAGGAGTTGTTGAAGAATCCTGAAAATCCGGTTAACAAACAAATGTTGGATGAACACAGGCTTGTACCGGAGGACTTTTCTCCGAAACAGTATCAGCCGATAGATGAATCCCGTATCAATTGGGAACAGCTGAAGGGTATAGGGATCATGCGTGAACAGCTTGTCAGTACCAATTCATTGGATAAGATGCTTAACTGGCAAAAGTCTCCTGTGCTTTTCCCCATACAAGGGGACGTCGGCGGTATCCATATTCAGACAGATGCCCGCTTGTCTTTTCGTGAAAATACCGAAGGAGAGTTAAATCTTCGTATACATTCCGTTCGCCAGCAACCGGAACTGGATCAGCCTTTTTATGGGACTCTGCTTACGGAAGAAGACAAAACAAATCTTCTTAAAACAGGAAATGCAGGACGATTGATTGAGTTCAATGTCGGAGAGGATAAAACGATCAATGCTTATGTGTCGGTTGATAAACTGACCAATGAACTGGTATTGCTTAATGCCGGAAAGATAAAAATCCCCGACGAACTAAAAGGTGTAAAGCTCTCCGAACTACAGAAACAGGAACTGAGGGAAGGAAAGGGCGTGTATATTGAAAATATGATTTCCAAAAATCAGAAACCCTTCAATGCAACCGTACAGGTTAATGCTGATAAACGGGGACTGGAATTTTATTTTCCCGAAACACAACAGCAGGCACACAATCAAAATGAGAAGATTAGGCAGGGAGAAATACCGGATACTTTTCGTAAGGTCAGATTGAATAACGACCAAAAAGCAAGCCTTGAAGATGGTTATACAGTCTATGTTTCCGGAATGAAAGACAGGAATGGGCAGGATTACAGCGGGTATATGACTTTGAATAAAGCACAGGGCAAGATCGACTTTATGTTTCCCGGTCAATATAAGGAAGCCTTAAAATCAGGGCTTGTTACTCCTGATAATCGCCACAAGATACAGGTTGCCGCTAACAACGAAGGAGCAAAAACGGAAGTCAACAAGAATGTGGATGAACCGATGAAACAGGGGCAGAACCAGCCTACAGTACAACAGCATGAGAGACAGGAAAAGAAAGAAGCGGAAGATTTGAAACAGGACCATCCTGATAAATCCAAAGGGAGAAAAATGTAATCTCCTTTTTCTTTTCAATAAATCCACAAATTAATTCAAATTCAATAAAATAAACAGTATGAAAATAGCTATTATAGCAGAAAAACCGAGTGTAGCCCGTGAAATAGCGGCGATAGTAGGAGCCAACACAAAAAGGGACGGTTACATGGAAGGTAACGACTACCTTGTTACATGGGCTTTCGGACATCTGGTACAGCTCGCATTACCGGAACACTACGGAGCAAAAGGATTTATGAGGGAGCATCTACCCATTATCCCCCATGAATTTATGTTAATCCCGCGACAAATCCATGCTGAAAAAGGGTACAAAGACGACCCGTCGGCCGTCAGGCAGTTGAAAACCATAGAACAGGTTTTTGTCCAATGTGAAAAAATTATTGTTGCTACCGATGCCGGACGCGAAGGAGAATTGATATTCCGTTATATTTATGATTATCTGGCTTCGGATGTTTATTTCGAACGTCTTTGGATTTCTTCACTGACAGAAAAGGCTATCCGTGAAGGATTGATTAAACTAAGGCCGGGAACGGATTACAACAATCTCCATGCAGCGGCAGAAGCCCGAAGTTGTGCCGACTGGCTGGTTGGCATAAACGCTTCACAAGCATTGAGTGTCGCAGCAGGCAATGGTGTATATTCACTGGGCAGAGTCCAGACACCGACACTTGCGATGATATGCAGCCGTTATCTGGAAAATAAAAATTTCAAACCCGTGTCGTTCTGGCAAATGCAACTTGTAACTTCCATTGCAGGGAAAAATGTAACGGCAACAGGAAAAGACCGGTTTTTCGATAAGGCAGAGGTAACATCACTTTATAATCAGATACGCCATGCGGATAAGGTCTCAGTTGTAAAGACAGAGTGTAAAGAAACCAAACAGGAGCCGCCTCTCTTGTACGATCTGACTGCTTTACAGAAGGAGGCGAACAGCAAGCACGGTTTTTCGGCTGATAAAACCCTTTCTCTTGCTCAAAAATTGTATGAATCAAAACTCCTGACCTACCCAAGAACAGGGAGCAGATACATTTCTGATGACGTGTTTCTTGAAATAAGAGGATTGATTGATAAACTGAAAAGATACACCCGATTTGCAGCCTGTGCGGAAAAACTTTCGGGGACGAATTTAAATATCCGTTCGGTAGATGATAAAAAGGTAAGCGATCATCATGCTTTACTGATCACCGAAAATCTGCCGGACAGCTTGTCGTCAGACGAACGTATCATTTATGAAATGGTTGCAGCCCGTATGCTGGAAGCCTTTCATTCACTATGTGTTAAAGATACGACGGCTGTAACATTCGGAATTGGTGATATACAATTTGAAGTCAAAGGTTCGGTAATAAAACACAAAGGATGGCGTGAGGTGCTGAATGAAAAAAACAATGATGCAGATGACGGTGTCGAACTACCGGAAATACACGAAGGAGAAACACACTCCATATCGTCCGTAGGTTTACAAGAGAAACAGACCAAGCCCAAACCTCTTCATACGGAAAGTTCACTGCTTGGTGCGATGGAAACCGCGGGAAAGGAACTCGAAAACGAAGAACAAAGGCTTGCTCTGAAAATCTGTGGCATTGGTACTCCCGCTACTCGTGCTGCCATTATCGAAACACTTTTTACCCGTGATTATATCCGTCGTGAAAAGAAATCGTTGGTTCCTACCGAAAAAGGCCTTTCCGTATATGATATTGTCAAAGACAAACGGATTGCCGATGTGGAAATGACCGGATATTGGGAAGATGCATTCCTGAAAATTGAAAGGGGAGAGCAGCATGCCGATAACTTTTCCAAGGGTATAGAAGTATATACCCGCCAGATTACCGAAGAACTATTAAATGTTGATATATCCTTTTCAGCTAATTCTCATTCCTGTCCTAAATGCGGAAAACAAGGGCTAAGATTTCTTTCGTCCGTATGTAAATGTCCGGATGAGTCCTGCGATTTTGTGATGTTTCGTAATTGCGGAGGGAAAAAATTAAGTGATGATGTTTTTATGGAATTGCTTTCCGAGGGGAAGACACGTCTTCTCAAAGGTTTTACCGGCAAAGCAGGAAAACGCTTCGATGCTTATCTGGTTCTAAACAGCGAATGTAAAATCGCATACGAGTTTCCTGAGAGGAAAGAAAACAATAAACGGGGAAAATAAGTATCTTTACCACAGATATAAGGAGAAGCTTAAAACTGTTTTTAGTTTGGTTTTGAATTAATCTGTGGATAAGGCATCCGGGAATTGAATACCCTCGGATGCCGTTTTCATTTTCCATTGTAGTACTTCCCTGATTTTCTACAGAATTCCCCGCACGACACATTCGATTTTAGAGTCAGGAGGCATTCTGTCTTTTCTTTCCTCTAAAAACGAACAAGTCTTATTGTGGTGAATACCTGTTGCTGCTCCCTGCCGCAAGAGAAGCTCATTGCTACACTTGCGACCCAATCATAGGGAACAGCACTTTCCTTTCATTTTTTTATCCACAAATTAATTCAAACTATAAATGAAGAAAAAAGATAAACAGGAGTTATCCTATTATGGACTCCTATTACTCTCATACCTGAAAGAAAGTCATCCGGAAAGAATAGATGACAACGAGTTTATCCGGCTTCGCTCCGAATTTGCCGCAGAAGTATATGCTAATGCTATTAAAGATGGGTACTCTCATCATTCAGCTGGAGAAATGGCAATTTCCGTCTTGTATGAAGGTCTGTTGTTCTCCTGCTACGATACAATTCGCAATGTCCTGATAAATGAGTTCCCGATTATTCCGCCGGATCAGATAAATGACTTCGCAATGGAGTTGCTTATACCTTGTAAGGAAGTCTTTTCCGAATATCCGCTTGACGATTCGTTTATCAACTCTCCCGAATTTACAACACTGTACACAGAATTAGTTGGTTTCATTGATATATGGAGGGAAGAAAATGAGCTATAATAAAAAGGCTCATTTAAGAGCCAACATAGATGCAATCAAAACTATACTGAACCTTGACAGGGAAAACCGTCAGGCAACAGGAGCAGAACGGCAGATATTGCAGCAGTACAGTGGTTTTGGGGGATTAAAGTGTGTCCTTAATCCGGCTGCATCGCTTGCCGACACAGCTTCTTGGGCAAAATCAGAGATTGAACTTTTTCCCCTTGTCTCGGAGTTGCATAATGTACTTCGGGAAAACACAAACAATGAACGGGAATACCGTCAATACATAGGGAGCATCCAGAATTCCGTTCTTTCTGCATTTTATACGCCACCGGAGGTTATTGGAAGCATTAATAACGCCTTGCAGGAGAAAGGTATCATCATAGACCGGTTTCTTGATCCATCGGCAGGAACCGGAGCTTTTCCTTCTCAAATAAAACTGGCGGACGAAGCTGAAAGTATCTGTTTTGAGAAAGACCTGCTTACGGGAAAAATACTTTCCAGACTTCATCCTGAAACGAAGGTAAAGATTGAAGGCTTTGAACGTATTGAAGGACGGTACAATAACTATTTTGATGTGGTAGCCTCCAATATTCCGTTTGGAGAAATGAAAGTATTCGATCCTGAATACAGGGCAAAGAAGCAGTCTGTTTATCAGGAATCCACCAACTACATACATGATTATTTCTTTCTCAAAGCTCTTGACTCGGCAAGAGAAGGTGGTCTCGTTGCTTTTCTGACTTCGCAGGGAGTAGCCAACTCTCCTAAAGGGCTTCTGATAAGAACTTTTCTGATGTCGCAAGCCGATCTGGTATCGCTGGTCCGTCTGCCCAACAATCTTTTTATTGACAGTGCGGGTACGGAAGTGGGCAGCGACTTGATAATCCTGCAAAAGAATACCGCCAAAAAGATTTTGCCGAAACGGGAACTCAATTTTGTAAATACTCACGAAAACGAAAAAGGAGAATCTATCAATAATCTTTTCGCAGACAATAACCTCAACAGAATAGTTCATACGCGGATTTTGGAAGACACGGATATGTACGGACGACCGTCTTTTATTTATCTGCATGACGGAGGCACAGAGGGAATTGCCATTGATCTGCAAGAAATGCTTACGGAAGATTTCACTCAGAATCTGAATGCAGAGCTATATCACAGTAATTCCGTTAAAACACATATAGTTGAAACAATACCACAGACAGGAGTTTCGGCAGAAAACTTTCAGGAAACGGGTTTGTCTTTCGATGAACAAGATAAAAGCATCTTTGAACAGTATCCTCCGAATACTGAAGATTATAAAATCAGGGAAGAAAAACCTGAGCCGGAAGAGTTACTGGAAATCAATGTATCAGCTCCGGTTGTATCGCTGTATGACCTTTGGGGGTTTTCGGAAGAAGAGCGAACACAGGTTAAACCTAAACGCGGACACAAGAAAGAAACGGCAGTAAAAAGTAAGCCCATACAAACGGATCTGTTTGGTGATCCGGTAAAAGAGCAACGAGTAAGGCCGGAACAGCCTAAGACTGGTACAACTGCCCCACAGGAAAAGCCGACAAAGGAATCTGCTTATCCTGTTTCTGATGCCCGAAAAGAAGAGGCTCAAAAACAATGGGAAGAACACATGAATCCCCGACCTTATTCGGGAGAACTCAAAGTGTATCATAAAGAAGGTACTTTAGTAAAAGAAGGGAATGGGCAAATCGGTGTACTCAAGAAGCGCTATTCGGATGGAGCGGAATTTCATCCTTTGGATATTCCTCATTTTCAGAAAGGAAAACTTGAAAAGTATATTGAAATTCGTGACATCTATAACGACTTGTATGATTATGAAGCCGGGAATCTGGTTGAAGATGCAGATTTACGCAAAAAACTCAACAAATCCTATGATTCTTTTTTAAGTCTATACGGTAACCTGAACGACAAGCGTAATCTCAATACCCTGAAAATGGATGCAGGGGCAACCGCTATCTTAGCCCTTGAACGAAGCATCGACGGTAAACTTCATAAAGCGGACATTTTCGATCATCCGGTGGCATTTAATCCCAATGAATTGGTATCGGTAAATACCTCAGAAGAAGCCTTGATCGCTTCATTGAATAAGTATGGTGAGTTCCGCATGGATTATATGCTTTCGCTGCTGGAAAACAAAACTCCCGATGAGTTGATTCATGATCTTGAAGGAAGAGTGTTCTTCAATCCCATTATTCAGAATTTTGAAATACGGGATAAGTTTATTGCCGGAAACGTCGTAGAAAAGGCAGAACGGGTTGAACACTACCTGAGCAAACATCCTGATGATACCCAATCGCAAAAATCCCTTGCAGCCTTGCACGATGCCAAACCGCAGGCTATCCGTTATGAAGAGCTGGATTTTAATTTCGGAGAACGATGGATACCAATGAACGTGTACGAAAAATATGCTTCAGGTCTATTCGATACGAATGTTCAAATAGATTATTATGCATCACGGGATGACTTTAATGTATCGGCATCTAATCCTAATCTTATTATCTACGAAAAGTTTGCGGTAAAGAGTGAATCGCAATTATTTAATGGTATTCATCTGATGAAGAATGCCCTGCTGAATACAACGCCCAATATTACAAAAACCATTCAGGTACGTGACAGGGAAACAGGAGAAATAAAAAATGTAAAAGTTCCCGATGCAGAAGCCATACAGCTTGCAAACAGCAAGATTGACGAGATAAGAAGCGGCTTCCCTGAATGGCTGGATAATCAGTCACAGGAGTATAAGGATAAATTGACAGACCTTTATAACCGGAAATTTAACTGCTTTGTCCGTCCCCAATACGATGGATCGCACCAGACATTTCCCGATCTGGATTTCAAAGGTTTGGGTATACCTGATCTATACCAGTCGCAGAAGGATTGTATCTGGATGCAGAAGTTGCTTGGCGGTGGAATTGCGGATCATGAGGTAGGGGGCGGAAAGACCCTTATCATGTGTGTATCAGCTTATGAAATGAAACGCTTGGGAATTGCAAATAAACCGATGATCGTCGGGTTGAAAGCCAACGTTCATGAAATAGCCCACACATTCAGGACTGCTTATCCCAATGCTAAAATCCTTTATCCCGGCAAAGAAGATTTTACGCCGACCAACCGCCAGAAGATTTTCAATGAAATTAAAAATAATGATTGGGATTGTGTAATTCTCACTCACGATCAATTCGGGAAGATTCCCCAATCCCCTGAAATACAACAGGAGATATTTCAGGCAGAACTGGATAGCGTAGAAGAAAACCTTCGCATACTTGAAAATCAAATGGGGAAAGCTGCATCCAAGCGAATGAGGCGGGGACTGGAAATAAGAAAACAAAATCTGGAGGTAAGACTTAAAAGCCTTTCTGAACAGATAAAGGACCGGACAGATGATACCGTTGATTATAAACTGATGGGGATAGACCATTTATTCGTTGATGAGAGTCACCAGTTTAAGAACCTGATGTTTACCACACGCCATGACCGTGTGGCAGGCTTGGGAAACCCCGAAGGAAGCCAGCGGGCAATGAATATGCTTTTTGCACTTCGTACCATGCAGGAACGTAAAGGCAGAGATCTGTGTGCGACATTTCTTTCAGGAACGACCATATCCAACTCTTTGACGGAATTATACCTGTTGTTTAAATATCTGCGTCCTAAAGAACTGGAAAGACAGGAAATTAGATCGTTCGATGCGTGGGCTGCTATTTTTGCCAGAAAAACAACCGATTTTGAATTTTCCGTTACCAATCAGATCGTTGCGAAAGAAAGGTTCCGGTATTTTATCAAAGTGCCCGAATTGGCCGCCTTTTACAATGAAATTACAGATTATCGTACTGCCAGAGATATCGGAATCGACCGGCCCGAAAAAAATGAAGTTTTGCATAATATTCCACCGACACCACAGCAGGAAATTTTTATTCAAAAGTTAATGCAATTTGCGAGTACGGGAGACGCTACTATTTTAGGCAGATTACCGCTTTCTGAAAGTGAAGAAAAAGCAAAAATGCTAATTGCTACCGATTATGCCCGCAAGATGGCCTTGGACATGCGGATGATAGATCCTGCCTACGATGACCATGTGGATAACAAGGCTTCTCATTGTGCAGCTAAGGTTGCAGAATATTATAAAAAGTATGAATCGAAAAAGGGAACGCAGTTTATCTTCAGTGATCTGGGAACATACAAGCCTAACGAATGGAATCCCTACAGCGAAATAAAGCGTAAACTGGTAGAAGACCACGGGATACCCGCCCATGAGATACGGTTTATTCAGGAGGCGAAAACCGAAAAATCCAGAAAAGCGATGATTGAAGCAATGAATGAAGGGCGAATACGTGTTTTATTCGGTTCTACATCGATGTTGGGAACCGGAGTTAATGCCCAGAAAAGGGCTGTAGCTCTCCATCATTGCGATATTCCGTGGCGACCGTCGGATCTGGCTCAGCGTGATGGCAGAGCCGTCCGGAAAGGAAATGAAATTGCCAAGGAATTTGCCGGAAACAAAGTTGATATTATAATCTATGCCGTTGAAAAATCGCTTGACTCCTATAAGTTCAATCTTCTTCAAAACAAGCAAACCTTTATCAATCAACTTAAAACGAATACACTCGGTAGCAGGACGATTGATGAAGGGAGTATGGATGAGGGTAGTGGAATGAACTTTTCCGAATACGTTGCGATCCTTTCAGGTAATACCGATTTACTGGAAAAAGCCAAACTGGAAAAGAAAATCAATGCCTTGGAGTCGGAAAGGCGTTCTTTTGAGAAGGGAAAATCTTCGGCAATCTATAAACTGGATGATAGTATCCGGCAATTAGACAGTAACAATGAATTTATTTCCCGAATGACACAGGACTGGTCTGTTTTTTCTTCGCGGGTGCAAAAAGACAAGAGTGGAAATTACCTGAATCCGGTCAGCTTGGATAATTTTAATAGTGCAGACCCGAAAGCTATCGGGAAAAAACTCAACGAGATTGCTGATAATGCCCGGACTAATACAGAGTATTTCAATATTGGCGAATTATACGGGTTTAAGATTGTCGTTAAGTCGGAACCAAGTCAAAAGGAAGGTGTGCTTTTCAATGACAACCGCTTCTTTATTGTAGGGGATAGTGGTGTGAAGTATAATTACAATAATGGACATCTTGCCGTAGATCCGCTTACCGCATCCAGAAATTTTATCAATGCGTTGGACAAGATACCTTCTGTTTTAGAACAGTATCGGGAGAAGAATAAGGTTATTGAGAAAGATATTCCTATTCTGAAAGAAGTAGTTAACTCTTCGTGGAGGAAAGAGCCGGAACTCAAGGAATTGAAAACGGAATTGGCTGCATTGGAAAGAAGGATACAATTAACCCTGACTTCCAAACCTGATGTTATTGATGGAGAGATTGTAAGTGAAAAGAACGATATTAAAATACAACAAGAACAACCTGTATACGAAGAGTATTCTGAAAACTGGCAACGTCCTAAAATAGAAGTGCCTCCGGTACCGAAATACCCGAACGTACGGCCTGTTTCTATAAGTATCAAAGAAGTAATGCAGGGAATAAAAGAAAGAGAAAAGGATATTGTTTTAAATGAAATATCTTCACAACCCTCTTCAGTAGAACAGCAGCCTGTACAACAAACCAGACGTTTCAAATTATAAGCATGTCATTCCTGAATAGGAAAAAAGCCTTTGCATGATTTATGCAGAGGCTTTTTACTTCCTATCCGGTTATGGATAATTTTTTAATCCGTAAAATTGTCTCGTCCGGTATTGTCTTTCGACAAATATTCCTTGATGAACTTTTTTACATCAGACTCATAATACAAGGTTTTTTGTCCAATCTGAAAATACTTTAAAGCACCCAGACTACGGTAGCGTTGCAAGCTGCGTTTGCTTAGTTTTAGCATGAGGCATAAGTCCTGATTATCATACAGCCTCTCTCCGTTCAGAATATTCCGGGCTTTAACACATGAGAGTATTTCATCAAGTTTTCCCAATACAGAAAATACAGCTGTTTCAAATTTCGTTTCGTCTATTTCCATTGTGTCGTTTTAAAAATCCGGCGCAAAGGTCTGTTAATTAAACAGCAATATTTCCCACCTTGGGAAAAGTATTTCCAAAGAAGAATTTAACTTATTATTAATAAGCTGGAATAATCAGCAAATAAGAGATTGCGTAAAGATGAAATAATGGGAAGAAAAAATGGTTTTTTCGTAAATACAACTGAATCTGTTTATTCCGACACTTTACGATAGACTGTTTGCATTAATCCGTTTTTGAAAAGTTCTGTTTTTTCTATATACCAACTGCTGGTTGGAAAGTAAACAGGAAACAAGGAAATACCACCACCGAGAAGGATCGGAATAGTAGAAATAGTCATTTCATCTATCATGTCATGCTGTAATAGCATCTTCGTGAGTATTCCTCCGCCAAATAAAGCAATATCACCTCCCTCTTCATTTTTTATTTTGGCTATTTCTTCAATGGCGTTTTTTGTGATGTTATAAATGTCGCAATCTATTTTGATATCGATAGGTTTACGGGATATAATATATGTCGTTTTACTCTTATATGGCCATACAACATCCATACACAAAAGACTCCGGTAGGTTTGTCCTCCGATTAGTACAGCATCGATTCCGGACATGAAGTTTTTATAGCCGAAATCTGATTTTTCAGAATTGGGAAACTCTCTTAGCCAATCCAAGTCGCCATCTGATGTGGCGATATAGCCATCAATTGTAGAGGCTATATACAATTTGATTTTTTTCATGATTAGATATTCTATTATATAAAATAAAAAAGTGTGGAACTTGCATTGTTCCGGCATAGAGGTACTGGTATACCCGAAAAACGAAACAAGCAAGCCCACACCATATTTGTATATAGCATGAGCATTGCACATTTCGTCTCGTTTTTCTAAAAAATTACCAGTTTTCTATACCGAGACGCTTTGCGAACGCTGACTTTTACATGTTTTTCAAGAAGTATCTCTCACTTCTTTATAATCCTCTTCCATGCAAAGATAGTTTATTTTTTATCAGCTTGATTCATTCTGTCATTCAATAACTTTATCAATTTATCGAGGTAGGTAGTTCTGCTATCTCCCTTTCTTTCGCGTATTTCAATAAAAATGTGGTAATAATCCCCCAAATCAATATTAAAAACAATTTCAATATAATCAACAAGGTCTTTAATTGTAACATTACCATTGTTAAAACTGGCAGCTTCGATCCAGGCATATATTTGTTCTACCAATTCCGCTTTCTTACCGGTCCATGTGATCCGTATTTTAGGTAAAATCAGATAGTTTTCCATGCTGTTTGGACACTTGTCCAATTCTGCCAATTTTGAATCAACATATGCGGCGAGCATTTCATTTGCAAGTATCTTAGTTACCTTAAAATCGTAACATGTAGAGAAACTGCTGTCTTTTTCAAAATGATAGCTATCCAGAAGCAAGTGGATATCGGGCTTACCTCTAAGAAAATAGATATAGTCCAGATGTGTATTTCCTGAGCGGTAATATTGGTAAAAGTCCAAATTCATATCAAAGAAATATTTAATCCGGTTTTGTACACGTTGCAAATATGCTTTCCGGTCTTCTACACTACCGGTAGGCATCCTCATTTCAATATTGTAAACTTTACTGTGATAGACCAGCAGGCTAAATAACCGGGGTTTTGTCTCCTTAAAAAACTTTATTTCTTCCGATTTATCCTTGAAAGAATAATTATTGATGAATAATTTTAGCTCTTCAAAGGCATTTTCCAGTATAGGAATTATTAATTTGGATGTTTGCAGTGTAGTATATCCTTTCTTTTCTATTTCCTGAATGTCTCGAAGTATTTTATTCTTTAATGTTGATACATACTTTTTCATAAATTCTTTTGAATATTGCATCTATACTTCTTTTCCCACAGAATGTCTTGCCAAAACGGACAGCAATTTAGGATTCTATGATTTAACTTCAATTTGGTATAAAAAAAGCCATAGTTTTCTCTTTTCTATGGCTCATGCTCATGTATAACTATAATAATAAAAAGAGGTTAACTATTATATATTGCTGTTGCTATTCACCCAACTCAAATATAACTGTGGCATTACCTAATCCGATAGCTTCTTTTAATTTGGAAGAATCATCTATGCTGCCAATTTTAGTATAGCTGTAAGAAGTAGAAAATGTCTTATAAAAAAGGACAAGGGTTTTCGACCCGTACAGCATTATATCTCCGCTATGGATTGTGCCTGAATTGCTTGCTGCTGTCGGTAAGCTATTTGGTAAATCATAATATTTTTCGTTACGATTAAGTTCATTCATGGTTATTGTCATCGGTAACAACGATTTGAATGCCTTTGCCGTAGCATTGTCCTGTAGTGTAGCAGTAAACTTAGTCTCACCTATGGTTATTTGTAGTTTCACATTATCCTTTTTCTCCCCCGAATTATTGTCATCGTCCTGTTGTTCGGGTTGAGTAGGAGGTGCATCAGGAATAGTTTTATCATCTTCACTACATGCCGAAAGGCTCGTTATTATCATAAAAGAAAATACAATCAGCATTAACTTCTTCATAATTATTCCATTTTTATCTTTCTAATAATTTTAGCAGGATTGCCACCTACTATGGTATTATCGGGTACATCTTTTGTTACTATTGCCCCTGCTGCCACTATTGCATTCTTTCCGATAGTCACACCGGGAAGTATCACTGCTGCTGCACCTATCCAAGCGTTTTGTTTTATCAGGATTGGTTTTGTGTAAACATTATGCCTGAGTTCGGGCTGTTCTGCATGATTCTCGGTAATAATATTAACGTTCGGACCGACAAAAACACCATCTTCCAATGTAATGCCGCCTCTATCCATAAATATGCAACCACTGTTTACAAATACTTTCTTCCCGAAACGGATAAATTGCCCAAAATCAGAATAGAAAGGGGGCACTATCCATATTGTTTCATCTAATTGCTGTCCTGTCAGTTCGCTGATAATATTACGTGTCTGCTCTGGTGTATGGAAGGAGGCATTAAGTTGACCTGTTATACGCATACCTCTTAAAAGAGCTTCATACAGTTTCGGATAATCGGGGTCGGTTTCAAGGATAAGTTCCCCTTGTTTCATTTTTTCAAATATATCCATGTTTTTATTTCAAATTCTCGTTAAAAAATGACTTTAGTTTGTCGAAAGGAATCACATCCAAACGGTCGTATAAATCAACATGAACAGCGTTAGAAATAATCATCAACTCTTTCGGCTCGGAAGCAGCATTATAAGCATCTTCGCTGAAATAGCGGGAATGTGCGTTTTCTCCTGCAATCAGCAATATAGGTCTTGGCGATATTTCTTTGATATAAGTCAAAATCGGCATATTCATTAACGAAAATGAATTGGTAATAGTCCACGATCCATTTGAATTTATAGAACTTGGATGAAAACCCCGTTCGGTTTTATAGTAATCAAAATAGCTTTTTACAAATTCAGGTTCATCGCCTTTCAATTTGTCAGGGTTTGGGCATTGCCCATAGGCTGGTTTTCCATTCTCTGCATCTCTCCAACGTTGCAGGCTCACTTGTTCTAATGCTTTTGTGCGTTCATCTAACGTTACTTTGTCGAAATAACCTTTTGATGCGGCACGTGTTATGTCATACATACTTGTAGCTACGACTGCTTTAATTCGCTTGTCAACAGCAGCAGCATTTAAGGCAAAACCACCAAATCCACAAATACCGATCATGCCTATTTTGTTTCTGTCAACTTTTTTTTGTATTCCCAAAAAGTCAACTGCCGCACTTAAATCTTCTGTGTTAATATCAGGCGAAGCTACATGGCGAGGCTCACCTCCACTCTCTCCTGTATAAGATGGATCAAAAGCAAGTGCAATAAAACCACGTTCTGCCATGCTTTGAGCATAAAGCCCTGATGATTGTTCTTTTACCGCACCAAAAGGGCCACTTATTGCAAGAGCAGGTAAAAGTTCATCACTACTATTTTTCGGAGTGTACAAATCTCCAACAAGTGTAATTCCGTAACGATTTTTGAAAGTAACTTTTTGACAAATAACTTTATCGCTTACAAGAAAAGTCTTTTTGTTAATATCTTCTGCAATGCTTGCATTTTGTGCTGATACCAGATTGCTCATAACAACTACTATTAATGTGAATAAATAAAACTTTTTCATTTTCTTCTGATTTTAATTACATCTTGCAATATTACTATAGAGCAAAGTATTTGTTTTCGCTAGAAAGCTCAATGTTTTTCGCTTATAGGCTCACTCTTTTAAGCAAAAAGCCGCAAAGCAATGAGCTTTACGGCTTAAATATTTATCAGAAGAAATTATTTTCTTCTATCTGCGTGGAGAAAATCCATATTGTCTTTTGAAAGCAGCATAAAAATGAGAAAGGTTTTTAAATCCTACTTCCACATATACATCGCTTACCTTTTTATTCTCATTTTTAAGTTTATTGTACGCAATGTCCAATCTCTTGTTGATAAGCCATTTTTGAGGTGAGAGATTACTTATTTTGGCAAAATCACGTTTAAAAGTAGCAAGGCTTCTGCCTGTATAGGCTGCTATTTCTTCCATTGTCAGGTCGTCCATATAGTTCTCATTCAGAAAATCAAGAATATCAATCTTCCAAGGTTCAGTAAAATCAAATAGCACAGGAAAGAAATCCTTATCTGTATTTAATAAGCAATAGATACCTTCTTGCTCTTTCAGATTTATAATTTCACTTGCAGGCTGTACAGAAGTGTCAAAATATGGAGTTAAAGACTGGAAAAGGCTATTTATATCAGGACGTAATGGTATTTTGAATATACTCTCCTTCGGAACTTTTGCATTATTTGGAATAGCAGTTTTATCTATCCTACTATAAAAATCACGAAGGAAATTTCGTTTAAAGGTCATAGATATTCCTTTATATTGATCTGTATCAGAATACAATTTCGTCATTTTTACTCTGTGGTTGCGACGGATGAATACACATTCGCCTGACTCAATAACAGTTTTCTTATTTCCTTCTTCAACAATCAGTTTTCCTGAATATAGATAAACTAAAGTATGATCTTTGGTAGCGTGTACGCAGCTTGTATTATTATCAGAGAAGCATGATAAGAAAGTACCCGAGTAGTTTATTGTTTTTAGTGTATCCATATTGATCTGATTTGACAATCAGTAAAAATAAGGATAAAATTTCTATTATTTTCGCTGATAGGCTCATTGTTTTTTGTTAAGAAGCTCAAAAATATTTTTAGGATGATTATCTTAAATGTAATATCTATTTTATCTCAGTTATTTATTTTGTCCGGGTGCATATGGTTTTGCAGACTGACTTCCAGTAATTTTCTTTACCTGACCTGGCGGTACTTTACCTGATCCTGTAGTTTTAATGCTGATACACGAATCAAAAGAAAACAATAAAATTAAAATGAAACTTAAACTTATGCAGAATTTTGTTTTTCTCATTCTATCAACTCTTTAGGTTATTCCTTTGTTAGTGTTATATTTCCCAAATCATTTACTTGCTCTGTAACAACTGAAATTTCAGATAATTCATGGTCTTTATATCCACTCGCTTTGTCTGCTTCAAAAACTACTTTCCATGAATGGCTTGGTTGTAAACCGGATATTAGAAAGTATCCATCATTTAGACGTGGATGAGCCAACACACTATCAGTGCCTAAAATAGCCCATACGATGGCATTGGCTTCTTGTGGCAGTACGAATCCTTTAATACTTCCGCTAGTTGCATCTGTATAGGTACGTATAACAGGTTTTAATTGAAATTTACCGGAACCCGTTTCCACAATAGAACGAGTAGCGTCAAAATCAATCCAAAGTCGATAAACAATATTAGATACTAGTTCATCGTGTAAGTTTAATTTTAATCCACTTTGTTGTGCTGAAGGAGTTTCCAGTTCATAGCGTTGTCCATCTTTCACCACAGAATTTCCCTCATTCCCTAAAATTAATCTAATTTGACTAATCTTCCCGATAGGCACATCTTCATTGGCTAATAGTACATCAACTCCATTTTGTAATTCAAGTAAATTATAAATACCTGTTTTTAGCAGATTTAGTTCTATCCAGTCTGAATTTACATGTAGAGCAACAGATTGGATATTAATATTCACAGCGTCGTATTGCGCAGGTGCATCGGTTAAACGTATTTCTACGGATGTAGTTCCCTTAATATTTTCATTGTCGTTATCGCAACTTATAAAACCAAAAACCAACGTCAATAATATCCAAATAGTGAGAGAATGAATCTTTTTCATATAACTACAATCTTGAATTAGTAATTTGGGACAAAAATTCCCCTTGTTCTATAAAATAAAACATTTTTCTCTCACGGAAAGTTTTTCGTGTGATTTTTTAACAAAAAACATAATCCTGAAATCTGATAATCATTTTATTCGTTTTGTCCAGTAATTTGACTAAAGTTGTATCTCTGCCATGAATCATGAGATTTACTGTTTCCAAGAAAAACGTCCTAAGGACAAGCATGTAAGTTAGTTTGAATGAGAATTAGAGGACTCAAAATTTAGCAAAAGCTTGATTATAATTATCATTCAATAATTGCTGTATGTCTGATGTTTTATAGAGTATCTTGCCTTCCACTTTATAAAAAGGTAATAATCCCCTATCTCGATAATCCTGTAAGCAACGCTTAGAAACATGTAGTATTTTGCATAGCTCATTATTGTCTAAAAACTGTTCACCGGATAAAGATAGCTTTTGGTTCTTAATACCTTTCGTTATATAGATCTTGAGTTCTTCTATTAACGACAACAATTCTTTCATTTCAGGAGATTTACTATTCAAGATATCATTCATTTTCTTTTTTATTTTTTGTTCTTCAATTGTTCGATAAATTGTTCAATATCTGAGGCTTTATAATAGCATTTATATCCTATTTGTGAAAAAGGAATAATTCTTTTGTCTCGATAGTTTTGAAGGGTTCTTAGGGAAATACCGAGTAACAAACATACTTCCTGATTGTCTAACCATTTATTGGAAGTGCAATTTGATTGTAGCTGCCGACTTAATTCCAATACCTCTTTTACTCCGTTTTTTATAGTTTCCAAAGTCTTTGATTCAATAATAGATACCTCCATATGTTTTATTTAAATTAATATATTCAAAATTCAAACTCTCACTTTCGATTTCTGGAACAAAGAAATGTAAGATAATTCTTAAAGACAATAACTCTCAAAAAAGTGGTGTCATTTGGCAGAGGTTGTCTTTTGCTAATTTTTTTACTTATGAGCCTTTTGTTTTTCAAGAAAATAATATAGCTTTGTAGTAACAGAACCGACAAAGAAGAGTCTTGTAAATTGAAGTAAATTCTGAGTGTGTTTATAGTTGTACTTCACTGTTTAAGATTTGTAAGACATTGATATATAGGTGCGATGTAGGGAGTTTCGATTCCTGGTGGCACCACTTTTAAAAGACTTAAAATGAAGCAAATCCTTGAAAGTTAACCCTTTCAGGGATTTTTCTTTTATACCAATTTCCACTTTTTCGGCAAAATTAGGCAATAAATCGTGTGCAAAATCGTGACCAATTTAGGGTCTCGAAAAAAAGGTCACGATTTAGGTCTTAATTCTCTGATTTGCTTATTGTTGAAACTCGCTAAAAATTCAAATAATTATCTTTAAACGATTAAATTTTAGCGTATGAAACGACAAACTTTTAATGTCCTTTTTGTTATAAGAAAGACTAAACTAAAAAAATCGGGGAACACTCCAATTATGCTTCGTATTTCTATGCAAGGACAACAAGCTGAAATCCAATTAAAACGTGATGTAAACCCTGCGTTATGGAATCAGGCAAAAGAACGATGTACAGGCAAGGATATAACATCTCAGGAGATTAATCGCTACTTGGAGTCTGTTCGTCATCGTCTGTATGATATTCATCGTACAATGGAGGAAGAAGGCAGATTGATTAATCCCAATGAAATAAAAAGGAAGTTTCTTGGAGTGGACGAAGAGCATAAAATGTTCTTTCAGGTATTTCAGGAACATAATGACAAATGTCGAGAGCTGATTAGCAAAGATTATGCTAAGGTTACGATCTCTCGTTTCGATACTTGCCTAAAGTATTTTAAAGAAATGGTATTAACGAAACATAAAGTAAAGGATATTCCTCTGAGAGACGTTAATCATGCACTTATTCAAGATTACATCCATTTCTTGAAAGTTGAAAAGAATCTATCAGAAAATACATTGATTCGCTATATGAAAGTGATTAAGAAAATAACGAATATGTCTATTGCGAATGATTGGATTCAGAAGAACCCATTTGTTAATATCAAGTTTCATGAGCAAGAGGTGCACAAAGAATTCCTGACTAAAGAAGAACTGGAGATATTGAGAACAAAGGAATTTGATATTCCTCGCCTTGATTTAGTTCGTGATGTTTTTCTCTTCCAATGTTTCAGCGGATTAGCCTTTATAGATGTATCAGAGTTGAGAGAGGAACATATTGTGCCTGATAACGAGGGTAATTTGTGGATTCGCAAGAGCAGACAGAAAACAAACGTCATGTGTAATGTTCCATTATTAGATATTCCCCTGCAAAAATTGGAGAAATATAAAGATCATCCACTGTGCCAAAAGAAAGGTACTTTATTACCTGTTATGGCTAATCAAAAGATGAACTCTTATCTGAAGGAAATTGCCGATTGCTGTGGAATTAAGAAGAATCTAACCACGCACGTGGCGCGACATACGTTCTCGACTGTGGTTGCCCTCGCCAATAATGTATCGTTGGAAAATGTGGCTAAAATGCTTGGTCATACCAGTACAAAGATGACACAGCGATATGCAAAAGTCTTAGATCAAAGTATCTGGCGGGATATGCAAGGAGTAAAAAAGAAATTTGCATTAAAGTAAAAGACAAACGGCTGAGTATATCACAACACTCAGCCGTTTTTGGAAACAAAAAACACAAATCACGTTACAAAACACCCTCAGAATTATAAGACGGTCGAAACCTCTCTTCCAGCACCTTCTTTATATCCGACTCTCTAAACAAGACTTTCCCTGGCAACTGGATAAATGGCAAAATTCCGTTATTTCGGTAGTCTTGTAAAGACCGTCGGCTTATTTTTAGAATATTGCAAAGTTCTTCACTTGTCAGATAGCGTTCCCCATCGAACAGAGGTTTATGCGTTTTCATAATATATTCTATATAGGGCAAAGCATCTTTCAGAGTTTGCAGAAGCTCTTGGCTATCTTCGTTTGTATAAACTTCCATGAGTTTTATTATTTTGGTTTACCTTTTTCAATCAATGCCTTAACATCATTGATACGATAGTAGATTTTCTTTCCAATAGTAGAAAAAGCGAGTTTCCCTCTTTCACGAAGAGATTGCAGATAACGAGGCTTTACATTCAACGAACAAGCTAATTCTTTCCCTTCTATCCATTCTTGTTCGATAGATAGACTTTCAGTTGAAGGCTGATTTTTGGAAAGTTCCGCTAATCGTTCTAACTTTTGCTTGAATGAATCAAAAGATTCTCTTTCTATTCCTACGATATCCATATTATGCGATTTTTTCACAAATATAGATTTGTAAGAGATCGGTTTTTATAAATGCAATTTAGTGGCGGTAAGTGTGTTCTATTGTCTTTCTTTCATATGAACACAAAGGTATAAGCAAGAGAATAACTAAATCAAGGTCGAGCCCTTCGGGTTTGTACAAATAATCTTCCAAGTCTGCGACTAGCGTATTATTTGACAAAACCTTGCTTTTATTATTCTCTTTTTAAATGGGTTGCTTATCAGTTGTAAGAAAAAATAATATTCCAAAATAGAATAGGTAATAATTTAGAAATAAACGAACAGCTTTGCTCTGTTTAGTTCTTTCATTGTTTCTAATAACTCTACTGCATAGATGAGTTTTTATCAAAATCATACATTATAAACGAAAATAGATACAGTATTAAGTGTATTTTCATGTGTAATTTTGCTCCCAATTAATAATTGAGAAAATATGAATTTTTTAGAACTTACAAAAAAACGTAGATCAATAAGGCAATTTATATCTAAAGAAGTTGAAAAGGAAAAATTGAATTATATTTTGGAATGTGCTAGGTTTGCCCCTTCTGCTGTTAATATTCAACCTTGGCTTTTTTTTGTCGTGCAAAGTGATACAAAAAAGAGAGAGCTACAAAAAGCATATCCTAACAGGTGGATAGATTCAGCTCCCATTTACATTGTAGCTTGTGCGGACTTCGAGCAGTCATGGAAACGCTCGTATGATAATAAAGACCATGCGGACATTGACCTATCTATTGCTATTGAGCATATTTGTCTTGCTGCAACAGAACAAGGGCTTGGAGCTTGTTGGGTTTGTAATTTCGACCCGTCTATTTGTTCTCAAGCTCTAGAGCTACAAAACAGCATTTATCCTGTAGCAATAATACCTATAGGCTATTACAATACTGAACTCAAACCTTCAAATCGGAAGGCTATTGAAAAAGTTGTGAAGTTTATTTGATTGAAATGCGAAGAACAGGAAGCGTACTAGTCTATGCTTCCTTTTTTATTTTGTGCTGATCTAAAGTTACCGGGACTTATTCCCCTGTATTTTTTGAATAGTTTATATAAATGGCTTTCGTCTGTAAAACCAAATTCGTTGGCTATTTCATTAATACGCATATCACTATACAGAAGCCTGTTTTCTATCATATTTAATCTGTAGTTGATAATATATTGCTGTAATAATACGCCTGTATGTTTTTTAAAATATCGACCAAGATACAATTCGGAAATCTTAAAAGATGAAGAAATTTCTTTGGCAATCAATTTTTCAGGATTATATATATTGAAATGTATATAGTGTATAATCTCCATTATTCTTGCATCAGAATAATTATTTAGCATTTCGGGCAAAGAGAGTGTTAAATTTCGAGCAGCTATTATGATCAATGTATTTATTAATTGCCTGACAAATTCTTTATCGTATAAATCCGCTTTCTCTTTTTCGCTCAAAATAGCCTCAATAATTGGTCTTACCAGTTGAATATCTGCCTTATTTCTCAGTATACATCCACAATACTTATCAGCATTGCTCAGAATAAACTTCAATCTTTTTGCACTTTCACTTGAAAGGACATTAGCATTGATGTAGTTTTCATGGAAACGGACAATAAAGAATTCGGTTTTGGTTTCTACTTCAAAGGAATGATGGTCTTTAGGTGTGATTAAATAGAAATCTCCTTTACAATACCTAAATACATTACCATTTACATCTTGTGTACCTGTACCCGAAAGGATGTAAAGTAACTCAAAGAAAGAGTGCCCATGTTGGTCTAAAGGGCATTTATTTGTATTCAGATATACAATTTCGTAAGGTTGAAGCAGATTCATTTTTTTCATATCACAAAAATACATCATTTAGTCAAATAAATACAGTTTGTGTGATTTATAATTGTATAACTTTGACAAAAATATTTTATAATCATGAGTAAATATAAACTATATCAAGTTGATGCATTTACAGATAAGTTGTTTTCGGGTAATCCAGCTGCTGTATGCCCACTTAGTGAATGGATAGATGATGGAATAATGCAAAAAATAGCAATGGAAAATAACCTTGCCGAAACTGCATTCTACGTTAAGAAAGGTGAGCAATATGAAATAAGATGGTTCACTCCAAATATTGAAGTAGATTTATGCGGACATGCAACTTTAGCTTCGGCATTTGTTTTATTTCAATATGAGAACCACCAAGGAGAATTAATTGATTTTTATTCTCCCAGAAGTGGAGCATTGAAGGTAACAAAAAATGCCAAAGGTTTTACGTTGGATTTTCCTGTCGATGAATATCATAAAATCTCAATTTCAGAAGATATTATAAGTTGTTTTAATAGAAAGCCGATTGAGGTGTATAAAGGTAAAACTGATTATATGCTAGTTTTTGAAAATGAAACAGATATAGTCAATATTACTCCGCAATTAGAGAATATAAAAAAGCTAAACGCACGAGGTGTTATTATTACAGCAAAAGGAAAAAATGTAGATTTTGTTTCAAGATTTTTTGCTCCCCAATCAGGAATAAATGAAGACCCCGTAACAGGTTCAGCACATACTACTATGACACCATATTGGGCTGTCAAACTAAATAAAAACGACCTGTCAGCAATCCAACTATCCGATCGTAGAGGATATTTGCAATGCAGATTTTTAGAAAATAGGGTCGAAATAAGTGGACAGGCCAAACTATATCTTACAGGCGAAATTCATATTCAATAAATGAGTTTGCATTTCATTCAGCATACATGGATTTAACAATATATTATCCTTTTTATTCACTTTAAAAAATATGCAGATGAATGATTTATTAAAGATGAAGTTTTTCAGTTTGTTGTCTGAAAGCTCACAAGTAACGACCGATGAAATGAAAAGCACCTATGAAAATTTTGTAAATAAAGTAGAAAACCTGAATCAGTCTGATAGAGATTACACAACAATCTATCGAACACTATGTTTGACTCGTATCGAATTAGCATCCCTGTCAAAGCAATTCGGATACGAGCAGGGGGAAAAATGCGTTAAAAAATCTCTACTTGCAGAAAGCTATTTCTCTTATTGATTCTGAGCTAGTTTTATTAGAAACAAGATTCACCCATCCTGAGAAATTTGTAAAGGAGCAAACTTTTAAATCTGATCTTTATATTGTCCCTAAGTCGAAAGACTTGGGGATTATCGGTTTATCTGAAATCGTAGAAAGCCTTTACCTAAGTCAAAAAATACTGAATGCAGAAGGTAAGCCTGCAAGTAAAAATCAGATTGGCAATAAATTTGAATTAATATTTAATGTCTCTTTTGGAGATATTTCAAATAAGACAAGTGAAATATATAAGCGAAAACCATTTAACCGAACTAAAACCCTTGACTTTCTTCGTAATATGATAATGCGTAAGGATAAAGAAAAAAGATGAAAAATAATGTATTTATAACGCATTGGATATAAATAGATTGTAAACAACTATTAGAGGGGCAATTAACTACCCCTCTATTTTTCTGTCTCTAATTGTCGGTTCTTTGCCTTACCAATCGATTGGAATTAACAGAGGTTTAATTTCAAAAACAAAGAATTATGTACTTAGACAATAATGATTTTACTCTATGGATGGAAAAGCTATCCAAGAAACTCAGTGATATAGGCAAAGATCTGAAAACAGTAATAACTACAGGGGAAGCATTTGTCAATGATGACAAGCTACTTGACAATCAAGACTTGGCATTTCTGCTAAAAGTGAGTTATCGGACTTTGCAACGCTATCGGAACAGTGGCAAGCTCCGCTACTTTCTTGTCAGGCACAAGACTTTCTATCGCATGGCTGATGTCAAAGATTTTATCCAATCCTATGCCTCAAAGAAAGAGATTGTAATGTTCAATAAAGGCATAGAAGAAAGCAAAATCCTGAAATGATTCTGCTGTTTTTAAGCTAAGCAGAATGAAGCAAAATGGCGAGGGCTGTGCTAATCAATCGCCCTCCCAAAAGACTCCGTATTTCACATGAACAGTTTCGTCTATCGACTCTGACTGTTATGTGAAATTAAGCAAGAGGGAACTGGACTTCGTCCTGTTCTTCCTCTTGCCCTGCGGGGCAAAGCCTTCGGCTTTAGTGCTTTATGAAAAAGCACTGTAATTAGTCCGACAATTAGTTATTTTGTTTAATAGCTAATTGTCAGATGTTTAGAACAATGATTTTCCATTAAAAAGTAATTAGTATGCAAAATCAGAATAAAAAAATAGTGTTTACCACTATCTCCATAGATAAGGAATGTAGTAAATCAGTAGATAAAATATGTAAACGCTATTCACTGAAAAAGAGTGAAGCTATAAAATTAGCTTTTCTGTATTTGGATAAGGCAAATATCAATCCAAGTGAAGCTCCCGAATCTACAAAAGCAGAACTTCGGAAGATTAATAAGCGGCAAGATGATCTGATCCGTTTTATCCGACACTATGAAGAAGAACAACTCAATCCCATGATACGGACGAGTAATTCAATAGCGAGTAGATTTGATATTATTGTCAAATCAATGGAGAACATTATCCTTTCTAATCTTAAGGATAATCAGGAGGGGCAAAACAATCTGCTAAAGATGTTGAGTGAAAAATTCACAGGGCACGCAGATGCTATTAATAATCAGGCTAAACAGCTTGTAACCATACAGAAAATACAGCAGAAGGATAATCAAAAATTACTACAACTAATTAACCTGTATTCTGATTTAGCAAATTGTGGAGTAATGGAATCCAAGAAGAAAGAAAGTCTACGAATTGAAATAGCCAATCTGATAAATAGTCAATAAAATGAATATAGATTTTCCTCCACCATCAAACGGGGTATATAATAATGCAGGAAGTTGCAGACGGCTAGGGAACTATCTGGAGCACGAGGACAATGAACGGATGGAGAAAGGTATTTATACGGAAGGTTTTTTCAATCTGACAGAAGAGAACCTTTACAAATCACAAGTAGTGAAAGATATCGACAATAACAAAGCCCAACTGCTTAAAACGGATGCTAAGTTTTATGCTATCCATATAAGCCCATCGGCAAAAGAATTGCTAGCAATGGGAGCAACCGAACAGGAACAAGCCGAAGCCATGAGAAGATATGTTCGGGAGGTCTTTATTCCTGAATATGCCAAGAATTTTAATAAAGGACTATCGGCAGAGGATATTAAGTTCTATGGGAAAATACATTTTGACCGAAATAGATCGGAAAATACAGAAGGGAATATGCACTGTCATATTATTGTAAGCCGTAAAGACCAAGCGAATAAAGTCAAGCTCTCACCATTAACCAATCATAGGAACACGAAGAAAGGTGCTATCAAGGGAGGATTTGATAGAACGAACTTATTTCAGCAAGTGGAAAAGGAATTTGATAGACTCTTCGATTATAATCGTCTACTAGAAGAAAGCTTTGAATATTATAATACGATGAAGAATGGAACTATTATAGAGCAAATCAGTATGCAAGAACGGATGAATGAATTAACTAATTCACTACAACATGATGACATGAATTCTATAGTTTATTCAGTCAAGCAGAAAAAACAAGAAGATGATAAGAGACAAAATAGAGGGCTGAGGAGATGATATTTTGCTTAAAAACACTCAATTATCATCCTTAATTTCTATTCTCAGAATTAATAAATATAAATATCTTTGTTTAAATTAATTAAGAAACCATATGTCTCTATTTGCAACGATACTACCTTTTATAAAAACAGGAGCAACTTCTACTATTTCAAGGCTTGCTTCTCAGCAAATAACAAAATTAGTATTTAGCCCTAGTACTGCAAAAACATTTCAAAGAGCCTATGATAAGGCTTTGTCTCTTCACCAAAAAGGGGAAAAAGCGAAAATATTATCAGATTCTTATTCTGTCGATATTTTAGAAAGAATAGCAGAGATAGACACATTGAATACGGATGATGAGTCTAAAAGATTCCTGAAACTTCTTGCTTTTGAGTTACTGCAAAACACAGAAACCGTAGGTCTCGTTTTAAATTATAAAATTGATGCAGTCCTTCATAAATTAGAGAATATTGAAAATGAACTGAAAGATGAGACTATCTATAATCATAATTCCTTTATAGAATCTAATATTGATGTTTTTATCCCTCGCACACTGACAAGAATAAATCAAAATGAAGGGAACGGGGAAAGAGTTTTGTTTTCACATGAGCAGTATTCTTCCATAATTAATGACAATCAATATGTTGTTGTTTTAGCCAATGCAGGAATGGGGAAAAGTACATTGTTAAAGCAAATAGCGATTTACATTGCAAAAGATAAAATTTATTATCCCGTCTTTGTTAATCTAAATTCTTATTCAGCAGATCAGCCCTTAAATCAATATATTGAAATACGATATCCTCAGATAAAGAAGATCCAAAAAAATGAATTACTATTTATTCTTGATGGTTTTGATGAGATAGGTGTAGCGAGTGATGTAAAGAAAATACATGATTTAAAAGAGGTTTATAAAGAATCTAAAATTCTTTTATCAAGCAGATATAGTCATTATAAAAATACTCTAAGTGGTTTTGAGCAATACTATTTGAATGATATTAGTATTGAAGATATACATTCGTACATAAATGAAAAATACCCTATAATAGATTTATATTCTTTTATGAAAGAAGTAGGGCGAGTTGGGATTGAAAAATTAATTTATAACCCATTTTTTTTAAATATAATCATCAAATATTATATTGGAAATGAAAGTAAACTTCCAAAGAACAAACAGAGTTTGATACATGGGTTGCTAAGAGAACGGTTAATCCTTGATAAGGAACATTTCAGAGGACTTAATATTGATGATGAACTTATAATTATTGAAAATAATGCGAGAAGATTGTCTTTAATTATGGCTATGATGAGTAAAAGAGCCATTAAAGAAAAAGAGCTTCAATTTATTTTACAAAATAGAGAAGATCTTCAGAAATTAAAATCTGCTGTTCCTATAAAAAAAGATAATGATGAAATCTGGAGTTTTGAGCATGCAATATTTTTAGAGAATTTCGCGTCTGAGGCTCTTAGCTGTTTTGATGATTTTGAAGAGTTAAAGGCGTTAATAACATATAGCAATTCTGAAGTAATTATTGATGAGTGGAGTAATATTGTAGGTTATTTAGTAGGAATACTAGATATATCTTCCTCCATATATAAAGAAATGCTCAAATGGTTAATCAAACATAATCCAACTGTAATAGCTAAAATAGAGATAGATAAACTGACTATAGATGAGCGAGATAGTCTTTTGAAAAATATCTTTTTATATCATAAAGAAAAAACAACTTGGATAGGGCGAGATGTAACTAATAGCTTGAAAGAACATAAGTATTCGGAAGAAACTATAAAATTTTTATTTGAAGAAGTATGCAATTTGCATAATCATAGACGGGTTAGACTGAATGCCATAGAATTATTGGAGCATATTGATTTTTCTTGTTTAAATTATAGCCAACGAGAATTATTCACAAGAATGCTTATAAATCAGGTAGATATTTTGAAAGATGAAGATACAGAGCTATTAAGTGAATACTTAAGTCTAATACCTCCTCTTCAGTTGGGAGACCCTCAAATTGTCAATGAATTAATATCAATACTAGGGCATAGGAATTCATCTAATATAAAAATGGCTTTATGTAGTTTGATATATCAATGGCAACAATCGGATATACATATTATATACATTTTAGAAATAACGAAGTCTTTTATTTCAAATAGAGGAAATACTCGGAATGAAGATGCTGTCAAACAGTACTTTGCAACATATGACTTGGAATCAGTGATAAGAGGAATTAATAAATCAACGAATTTAGTAGCTCTCTTAAAACTATATACAGAGGCAGATTATGATAGGTCTAAAGCGAAGGATATTTTTAAGACTTTATTAAATCAAGCAGAATTATTGTTTGATGACTCATTATATCGAATTGTTCTTGAACTGTTTTATAAGAAATCTTGGTGGTTATTAGATAATTCAGCTTTTATTGAATTTATTGAACGAATGGATTTAAACAAGCGTATTTTATATGATATATTTGAGAGAGAAAGAGATGAGAAAAAAGAACATCCATACATGGATATCCTAATTAAAGATAAAGAGGATGTAGATGTTTGTTTTAAAGCATATGACGAGGGGATATGGGAGTTGTGGAAAATAGACAGTCTTTATCGTACCCTCTTATCTAATAATAAGAATCTAGCGGATTATATATTTGAACAACTCCAAGTAAGATATCAACATACACCAAAAGAGCCAAAAAATTATGATAAAGAACGAGTTCAAAGAAAACAGAAGGCTTTTGATATCCTAATTAATATTCCTCAGTTTAAAGCCGAATGTCTGAAAGTATTTGATGATAGAAGAGTAGAAACTATTTCTTACAAAGAAGTATTTGAATATAAATTCAGGGATGATGATGAGTTATCTTATGAAGATTTTGAAAATTCCTATAATCACGCTGTAGAGACACGCTTCAGAATGTGTAAGGATGATAATGGAAATATTGAAAAGCAAAATATTATTTCATATTTTGCTGATAAAAATATGGAACTTCATCAGATAGCGCATATTTATGATGTGTTAATAATAGGAGATCGTGATAAAGAAATTATTATAAGACCAAATCAACTTAAATATTTAGAAGATTGGTTTAAGAGGTATATTGACAAAACACCTTTTGCAAAAGCGTTAAGCGATTGTAGTAATAATAGCTACTCATTTGATAGAATAGCAATAATACTTATAGGTTTTTTAAAACGTTTTGATTTTGATTGCCCTATGGATAAACTATCAGAAATGACTTATCTAGCTTGGGAGTCAGATAGAGTTATTCATACTGATAATAGCTTTGTGAGTTTAGCTTATTTAGAAGAACGTATAGGAGAAGAGGAATTATCTAAACAAATTGTGAGAAATATACAAAAAGAAGAAAAAGATAGACCAGTCAAAACAATTTTAGAGAATCACTTATGCTACATAGTCGAAAAAAAGGTGAAAGAGCATTATTCACTTGTATTAAATCTACTATTAAATTCACAATTTGATAAATATGCAATAGATAGAGTTTTAAATACATGGTTTGAATCTGAAGATGATATTGATATACTAGTATGCTCTTTAGATAAGTTCCCTTTTTACAATCAATTAACTATTTGCCAGCAAGCCGTTAAGTTAGGTATGTATGAGCTCGTTTCTAAAAAAACAGAACAACTCATATATGAACTAGATAATGAAAAATATATTGAGGCTTTGAAACTTATGCTCAAAGCTAAAGATTTAAGAGGTCTTGAGATATATGTAAATAACACGCGTCTAAAAAAAATGTTTCCTACTGATAAATGGGATGCTAGAGACATCTTTATTTATGAGGATATTAAAGCATTGCCATATTATTTACAATTATTAGAATTATCATGGAAAAGGACTATTGGAAATACTGATAGTATGAAAGGGATAATAATTGAGGCTCTAAAGAACTTAGGTGTAGCATCTATCGATAATTGCAAAGAAGTTATAGAATCTATTAATATCTTCATGGTGGAAAATATTAATAGGCTTGAAGATATTACATTTTTAAATGATTTACTTGATGAATTGAACCATTTTTTATTGAGAAGTACATACCTAGCTCCAAATATTAAAGAAGCTGTTTCTATTATTGATGGGATGAATAAGGATTGGTGTTTTTTTATTTAGTATATTAAAAGACATCTTGTCTTTCTATTGAGTGAAATGATAAGTCATGATACGATATGAAGAAATTATTGGTAATAGACTGGTAAAGAAATACATTTCTGAAGTAAGGTTTGTGGTTTATACGTGATGCAATTGGTATCACAATAAATAAAGTAAATGGACTTTTGATCCAAAGCTTACAAGCTATCTTTCTTTTTAGGAGCCAGAATGACTAAAAAAACTTTAACAGACAAAATCTAATTATTCATATATTTGTGCATCATGCTTAAATTTTTAACTAATATGAAAAACTACCAATTTGATAAAGAATTACTAAATGCGATTAGAGAAGATAACTTAATCATTTTTGTAGGAGCAGGCATGTCATACAACTTGAAAAACTCTAAAAATAAAATACTTGGAGGATGGGGAAATTTGGTTACTCGGCTATTAGACAATTTAGAGGAGGAAGGTTACAAGATAACACATCTAAAAGAATTGGGGCTAAAACAAATCTATGAGCCAATTGTTCTTCTTGATTTAATTGAAAAAGACCAAGAAATTAGTAGAACAGATATAGTAAAGGCTGTAAAAGAATATTACAGTTTAGCTGATGAGAATGATTATTCTTTGCATAAAAACTTGCTAAAAATATCTCAGAAAATAATTACAACTAATTATGATGAAGCATTTGAATTTGCAGAACCAAATTTCAATAGAAACACAATCACGTTAGGAAGAGAATATGAACTCGCAAACCTGCATAGGACTAATTATCCAATGTTATTTAAATTACATGGTTGTATCAGAGAAGGAGATAAGATGATTATTCTTCCCTCTGATTACAGAAGATTATATAACGACAAAGATGAAGATTCTGAACGATTATTATTTTATTTAAAGAATTTAATTATTAATAAGACAATATTGTTTATTGGATGTGGCATGGGTGATTTTCAG
>NZ_JAEPKU010000039.1 GCF_016652235.1 Dysgonomonas sp. Marseille-P4677 | reverse complement strand
CAATAATAAATAGGTTCTTGACCTTAAATACCTAGTAAACATATGGAAAACATCACCTCTACCGAAGTCCTCGAATGGGCCAAACAATTTCTCCTGAAGGCCGAAAAAGAATTAACCCCAGAGGAAGTTAAAGAACAAAAAAAGTTTGCTTCACTCATTCAAAACCCGGCGAATAAAACATTATTATCCAAAATGCTGGACGAATCGTCGCAAATAAGAGATAATAAAAAATTGGCACGGCGAATGAAACTCCTAATTAAGGAATATGGAGTCCCTGATTTCTTTAATTCTTTCGACCAATTTCAATTAAAACTTTTTACCAGCATCGGTTATCTGTTTGATGATATTTCCATTCCGCTGTTCAAAGACAGGTTGAGAAAAGAGACTAATAAAATAATTATATCCGAAGAACGTCCGGCGCTGACTAACCATTTATCCTCAAGATGGAAAGCTCAGATTGGTCAAAATGTAAATCTTCTAGGCGAAGTAGTACTAGGTGATGCTGAAGCCGAACATCGTTACAAACATTATCTAGAAGCGCTGAAAGAGCCTGATATCAACTATATATCGATAAAATTGTCCGGTATATATGCGCAAATACACTCTTTGAGCTACGAACAAAACAAAAAGGAATTATGCAAGTTGGTTGCAGCGGTATACCAACAGGCAATCGATTATCCATATACCGACCATAACGGGATTACAAAACCTAAATTTGTAAATCTTGATATGGAGGAATACAAAGATACCGAATTAACACTCGATGTATTCGAAGAAGTATTGAGTATGCCACAGTTCAAAAATTACACCGCAGGAATAGTTATACAAGCATATCTACCCGATGCCGGACTATTCCAAGAACGCTTATTGAATTTTGCAAAGAAACGCTTCGAAGCTGGTGGTGCCCCGTTAAAAATGCGTCTAGTGAAAGGAGCAAATCTACAAATGGAAAGTATTATCTCATCTCTCAAAGGATGGGAAAATCCGGTACTACCAACGAAAGTAGATGTTGATGCCAACTATTTACATATACTTGATATTGCTCTTAAACCCGAGAATGCAGAAGCACTGCATGTAGGAGTAGCCTCTCACAATTTTTTCAGTATCGGTTATGCTTACTTATTAAGCCAAAGAAATGGTGTTTCGGAGTACGTTACATTTGAAATGCTTGAAGGCATGGCAAATAATTTACCACGTGTAATAAGAAGTTTCGACAAGCAAATAATACTCTATACACCTGTAGTAAAGAAAGAACATTTCCTCAATGCTGTATCTTACTTGGTTCGTCGTCTAGATGAAAATACAGGCAAAGATAACTTCTTAAGCTATTCATTCGATCTCAAACTGGATAGTCCCCAATGGAAATTCCTTACCGATCAGTTTATCGAAGCATACAAAAAGAAAGACAGCGTTAAGCCAATTAGCTTCCGCACACAAAACAGAAAAGAAAAACCTATTCCGGTTAAAGACATAAATATTTTTAAAAATGAACCCGACACCGATCTCGATCTTCATGAAAATCGTGAGTGGGCACTAGAATCGCTTCGTAAATGGGGTACATTAGTAAATGATAAAAACTTTATTGTTCCCGTACAGATAGGAGATAAAGAAATTCTAAGCGACCATAAAAAGAAATATTACGACCGTAGTAGAAATGATGAAGTATGTTTTTGTGAAGCAAACCTATCCTCTCTCGATCAAATTAAAGAAATAATAACAGTTGCCGAAGAAGATAAATCGGAATGGAGAAAAACCCCGATTGACAAACGCAATGAAATACTCCATAAAGTAGCCGATAATTTAAGTGCAAAACGCGGTGACCTGATAGGTTGCATGGCTGCTATTACAGGTAAAACTTTTTTAGAAGGAGATGTTGAAGTATCGGAAGCGATAGACTTTTGCCGCTTCTACCCTATTACTCTGAAGCATTTCGAAGAATTGAAAACAATTTCATACAACCCTAAAGGCACTATATTAGTTATCCCGCCATGGAATTTCCCTTTGGCTATTCCTATAGGCGGTGTAGCTGCGGCATTATCGGGAGGAAATACAGTAATATTAAAACCTGCAACCGTAGCATTGCCTATAGCTTGGGAATTTGCTAAATGCTTCTGGGAAGCTGGAATACCAAAAGACTCTCTACAGGTAGTTTGCAGTGCTGATAGATCTTCGTTAGACTATCTGACAGCTCACCCATCGGTTAAGCATATTATCTTAACCGGAGGTACAGATACTGCATTCAGGCTCTTGGAGAAGAATCCTAAGACTCCCCTTTCGGCTGAGACCGGAGGTAAGAATACAATTATCTTAACCGGACACGGAGATCAAGATCATGCTATCCAAAATGCAGTAACCTCAGCTTTTGGTAATGCAGGACAAAAGTGCTCTGCTTGTTCACTACTGCTTGTCGATAAAAAAACATTTAATGACGAGAACTTTAAGTCCAAACTTAAAGATGCTGTTATAAGCATGCGTACAGGCAGTGTATGGGATACAATGAATATGGTAGGGCCAATGATTACCAATGATAATGAAAAGTTGCAATACGCTATCGAACATCTTGAAGATGGTGAATCGTGGCTTGTAGCGCCCGAATACCTGGATGAAAAGAAATATATACTCAAACCGACTGTAAAATGGGGCGTCAAACCGGGCAGCTTCACGTTCAAGAACGAACTCTTTGCTCCTCTTTTATCTGTCGTTTGTATCAACGATCTGGAGCAGGGAATAGCATATGCTAATTCGTCGGAATATGGACTTACAGCCGGACTTCAAAGCTTGGATGAAGACGAACAGGAATTATGGAAAAATAGTATTGAAGCCGGAAACTTATATATTAATAGAGGAATAACAGGCGCCATAGTAAATCGTCAACCATTTGGAGGTATGAAGCGCTCAGCATTCGGCGGTGGTATTAAAGCCGGAGGTCCTAATTATGTATCGTGCTTTGTAGAATTTACCGAAAAAGAAATTGCTGAAGTTTGTCCGGCTTCACCCTTAAGTGCTTTGATCGAAGATGAAAAGGGAAAAACTCGTTTAAACTTTGCATATGATAGCTATCAAAAAGCATGGCAAAGCGAATTCTCGCAGGAAAAGGATATAAATAATCTGTATGGAGAAACAAACTTCTTCCGTTATCTGCCACTCAAAAGCATGGGATTGAGGGTGCAGCAAAGTGATTCTATCTCGGACATATTGCTTATCTTACAAGCGGCTCATATATCAAAAGTGCCTATAACCGTTAGTATATCAAGCGACAATGAATCCCTAAAAGTGATAGAGAAAGCTGTTATGACCTTATTGGGGATACAGATCAGGGTACAGGATGAAGACAGATTTATTGAAGAAATCGATGAGTATGAGCGTATACGTACCTGCTCTGCCGATATATCCGATGCAATCTATCAGAAGGCTGCTAAACTTGGTAAGCACATCGCAACAAACAAGCCTTTGGCTGAAGGTCGTTTAGAATTACTTCATTATCTGAAAGAACAAAGTATTGCACATGAGTATCACCGATATGGCAGCATCTTTGGAGAAGAAAAATAACGGTCCGATTGAGCTATTTATAAAATCGATATAAAAAAGCCCTACGATATAAAAAATCGTAGGGCTTTAATCATTATGGAAGGCGCCTCACTAAACTACTATTTTATATTTATTTCTTTTCCTTGATAAAAGTCTAAGATTTTTGATCTGAATATGAAATCATATTTTGATTGTATACGCTCCGATTTACTCGTCAACAATTTTGTCTGAGCCTCGTTATATTCAAAAACCGTTGATTTACCTACATCATAACGCTCGCGTGCATATTTAAATGATTCCATTGCAGCATCCAAAGCTTTACCAGTAGATGTATATTTAGCCTCAGCAGAGACCGCACTTTGAAAGGCTTGTTGTATTTCTTTATATAAAGCCAAACGCACGTTGTCAAGAGCCAAGCTTTGATTTTCGATCTCAAGGTTTGCACTTCTCACCCTATTTCGGGTTTCGAATCGATTAAAGATAGGAATATTTAAACTCAAACTTATATATTCCGAACCAAAATCACGAATCTGGTTTCTAAACGAAGGACTACTTTGCCCCGATACATTCTGATATGATGTATTATATCCTGCTCCAAGGCTAAGGGTTGGCCAATAACCAGATTGTGCTACTTTAAGATTTTTTCTACTACTTTCCAGCTTGTATTCTGCTTCTTTGATATGTGGTTTTATACCCAGAGCCATTTGATAAACCTGACTAGGAGGCAAAATACTTTCTATATTACTATCTATTACACCATCCAATACAGGTTCCTCGACATCGAAATGTTCTGTATTAGGAAGATTTAGTGACTGCGATAAATTTAATAATGACAGAGACAAATCATTCTCAGACATTGTTACATTCAATTCATCTTTAGCTAACTGAGCTTTCATATCATACAGTTGAGAAGCCGGCACTTTCCCTGCTTCGACTAAAGTAGCCGTTCGCTCTACTTGAAGGTTACTCAAAGCGGCTTGTTCCTTATAAACTTTCAATATTTCTTTCTTAAATAAAACATCCAGATATAAGGATACAACCTGAAGCTCAAGATTTTCTTTTGCCTTTTTCAAACCTTCCATCGCAGCTTGCAGAGCCAATTCATTAGCTTTAATTTGGTTAGGAATCCTAAAACCTGTGAATATAGGTACAGATGTAGATATTCCAAATGAAGAACGAGCCGAATTTACCGACTCAGATATATTAGATCCAAGTGTTGAACGACCAAAGTTAAAACTTTGCCCAAGATTAGCATTCAAATCAGGTAGACGGCTATTCTTACTCGTACTCAGATTAATTTCGGAGTTTTTCACATTAAGTGATTGCTGTTTCAGCTCGATATTGTTTTGTACAGCATGGTCGACACATTGCCTCAATGTCCATTTTCCTTGTGCCTGTATATAGAAAGACATTAGGAGAAGCCCACACGATATTATATATTTTTTCATAAATTCTATTTATTTCTTAGGTGCTTCTTTCGGTTTATCAGTTACTTCATTACCTCTGATTTTATCTCCCTTTTTCAGGCCATCTTTTACTTCCACTTTTATTCCGTCCGATAATCCTATTTTCACATATTTCTTATCAAAGATTTGTTTGTGATCGGCAGAATCTTTCAGTAAATATACATAAGATGAATCATTGCTAAATGTAATTGTACTTTCCGGAATAGTTAATACTTTCTCAACCTTGGCTAATACAATTTCAGCATTTGCACTATACCCTGCTCTTACAACTACAGTATCGGGAATACGTGCAGCAGCTTTTATCTCGAACAAAATAGCCCCGTTTTCTTCTACACCCTTAGGTGCAATATATTCTAACGTAGCATCGAATTTCTTTCCGTCAATAGCTCCTACCGACAATTTTATCGGCATCCCCGTATGTACACGACCAACCTCTGTTTCGTCAATTTTCCCGATAAATATCATATCATTCATATTGGCTACAGTTGCAATCGTAGTACCATCATTAAAAGTATTCGCCTGAATAACAGAGTTACCTGCCTTTATCGGAATATCAAGTATCATTCCTGTAATAGTAGAACGAATCTGCGTATTACTATATTGTGCTGTTTTCTTTGATATACCTGTTTTTACAATGTCCAGATTATCTTTTGAATTTTCTAATTCTTCGATTGCTTTTTTATAATCAGCCTCAGATTTATCCATTTCTTCCTTGGCTATTACTTTTTTAGCAAATAAATCTTTTTGACGTTCGTATTCTGCCTTCACCTGAGTAAGATTAATCTGAGCTACATTCACGCGGGACTCTGCCGAATTTAGTTGAGCGACCTCAGGTATAACCTTTACTGTTGCTATTATATCGCCTTGCTTCACAAAGTCTCCCGCCTCTTTGAGTACCTCCGATACAATTCCCGATATCTGAGGTTTGATCAAAATTTCGTCACGAGGTGAAACCTTTCCGGTAGCAACAGACGTATTTTCTACCGATCCTTCTTCCACTGTTGCAATTTCATATACTTTTTCTTTAGGCTGCGACTTTATCGCAAGGAATACAAATGTGCCAACCACCAAAATACCCAAGAGCACAAGTAAAACTATTTTAAGAACCTTTTTCATATTATATATGGTTTATTATTTCCTCTATTATATTTGTTAATCATCTTATTACTCAATAATAATTATTCATCCCTGATTGCATCAATTGCTTTTACACTCAATGCTCTCATCGCTGGCATGAGACCGGACAAAACACCAGCAAATACAAGTACAATCATTGCTTTTATCGCTGTCCAGAATGATACATATGGCGGAATGAGGAAGACATCATCGCTCAAATTGTTAGTCATCGCAACATTTACAATTTCCACTAAGGCAATCCCTACGAAGAATCCTAAAAATCCGGCAATAAGAGTCAATACAAAACTTTCGCTTAGGATTTGTTTTACAATTGTCATCGGCTTAGCCCCTAACGCCCTTCGTACTCCAATTTCCCGTGTACGCTCCCTTACGGTCACAAGCATGATATTACTAATACCTATTATACCCGAGAGCAAAGCTCCACCTCCGACAAACCAGATAAGAAAATTGATACCCGTAAACAAATTATTAAACATCTGGAATTCCTTTTCGATATTAAAGCTTCGTACAGCCTTCTCGTCGGAAGGAGCTATATCATGAGCCGATTTAAGAATGTTCTTCACTTCTTCTTCTACCATAGATCCCGTATATCCAGATTTTGTTGTACACGCCAAAAAGTGAATTATATCTCCTTGATTAAATGCCCTCTGCATAGTCGTAAATGGGATGAATACAGTAGATTCTACATCCCCTCCGATAGAGGCTCTCGACATAGGGCGAATAACTCCGATAACCTGAAAATAGATCCCATTTACACGAATAAATTGACCTTCCGGATTCTCTCCTGATTTAAAAAGTGTTTCGTAAACTTCTTTTCCTATAACACAAACTTTTCTATATCCTTCTATATCTATCTGATTGAATAGCCGCCCTGCAAGTACATGTTGCTGTTCTATCTGAAAATGCGCAGGATAAACCCCACGAGTACCATACGAACCAGACTTAGAGCCATTAACAACATTCTTATCTCCACTATTACCGAAAAGAACAGGTGAGATCAACTCTACCGATTGCGCTTTTTGTCTAATCAACGTCAGATCCCGATTATTCATATTCCACAAACGTCCTTTGCGAAATCCTTTATATGCCTCACTGGTACGGTCTGTAAAAAAGAAACATGAGTTAGCTGCAAACCCGTTCACATTCTTCATTATACCTCCTTCAAAGGAATTTCCTACTCCAATGAGCAGAATCAACATAAAAAGCCCCCATGAAACACCTAATCCCGTAAGAATACTACGAAACTTATTTCGGGTTATGGTTGCCCATATTTCTTGCCAATTGTCTAAATCAAACATCTTTATCTTTATATTATTCAGCTCTCATTGCTTCTATAGGACTCACTCTCGTTGCCTTTAAGGCCGGAATCAAGCCCGCTATGGTACCGGCTATTACCAATGCTATGGTTGCGATTACAACTGTACCAAGATCTACCGTAGGATCTTTAAATACCGTAGGGCCATCGGAAGCTGCACCTTCCATTGCTTTACTAATTCCTTCCGTTATAGCTATACCAAGTACCATACCTAAATAACCTGCCACAGAAGTTATAAGTATAGACTCGAAAATAATAAGTTTTAGTACAGAAAAAGGTGTTGCTCCAATAGCTTTCCGTATACCAATTTCGCGTGTACGCTCTTTCACCGTAATCAACATAATATTTCCTACACCTACTATCCCCGCCAATAGAGACGATACTCCAATTACAATAATAAACATCGTAATAATGGCAAATATACTTTCGGCCTCCAACATATCTTCGGCTGTATTTCTCACATACAGTGCCGATCGGTCTGAAGGATCGAAGTTATGGAGTTTACCCATTTGATTACGCAAACGCTCTATAAACTTTTCGTTTTTCTCTTTCGTATCTAATCCTAACACAGTAAAGTCGATTCTACGAAAGCCCCAACCTTTATTGTACAACATTTGTGCTGTTGTAAAGGGGATATATGCAGGAGGGCTATTGCCAAAGCTGTTGGAGTCGTCATAGACGCCAATCACCTGATAAGCAGTAGTATTATTTGCTGTAATATATTTGCCTATTGGATCCTCGTCTTTAAATAAGACCTTCTTTATATCGGAACTTATTACTATAACTTTACGTTTATTTTTAACATCTATCTTATTCAGGAAACGGCCATCTCCGCTTTTTACTTCAATATTGTTTATATAAGCGGCTTCATCTGTCACACCTACTAAAGACCATGCTCCATACTCTTTTTCGTAAGTAAGCGTAGCTGATTGGTCCACACGAACTGAGACATATTCAACTTCAGGTATCTTATTTCGGATAAGATCGTAATCTTTATAATCAAATTTGATATTCCTGTTAGAAGGTAAACCGTTATATGGCATGGAAGTCCACCCCGGCCAAAGAGTTACCGAGTTCTTTGCACGCTGAGAGAAATTAGAAGTAACTCCATTTCTCAAGCCATTGCCAGCTCCTAAAAGAATGATAAGCATAAATATCCCCCACGACACAGCCAATCCGGTAAGGAAAGTCCGCAATTTATTTTTGCTTATAGTGGAAAGTATTTCACGCAATGAGTCAAAGTCAAACATAAGGAAAGGGCTTTACATTTCTATTACAGGATTGTCATTTATTTCTATCGAACCAATTATACCATCCTTGATATGTATAACCCGATCTGTAGCATTAGCCACAGATTGTTCGTGTGTTACAATAAGCATTGTGATACCGTCATTCTCGTTTATTTGGCGAAGCAATTGCATTACTTCACGAGAGGTCTTACTATCCAAAGCTCCTGTAGGTTCGTCAGCCAATATAATCTGAGGTTGTGCTATAAGGGCACGAGCGATAGCCACACGCTGTTTTTGACCTCCCGATAATTCGTTGGGCATATGCGCTGCATGACTAGCCAATCCCATTTTGTCGAGATATTCCATAGCCATTGCATTCCGCTTTTTTCGGCTGATTCCCTGATAATATAGTGGTAAGGCTACATTTTCGAGCGCATTTTTAAATGAAATAAGGTTAAATGACTGGAAGATAAAACCGATTTTCTTGTTTCGTAACTCTGCCGCGGAGGTTTCACTCGGCCTGTTTATCAAAACATTGTCAAGATAATATTCGCCAGTATCGTATGTATCGAGTATACCGAGAATATTCAATAAAGTAGACTTACCTGAACCGGAAGCTCCCATTATTGAAACCAACTCACCTCTTTCGACTTCCAGATTAATGCCTTTCAAAACGTGCAAAGGAGCACCATTATAATAGGTCTTGTTCAAATTATTAATTCTTATCACGCTCGTTTACTATTAAATATGTAATGAACCACAAATATGGATAATTCTAAAGATGAATCAATTCCAATTTATATTTAAGCCTAAAATCCCTTTTCGTGTAAAGATAAGTATTATTGTATATAATACTTTTGAAAACTCATCTTTATATTTATATGTCGTAAAAAAATAAAAAAGGTTACATCTTTTTTATTTTTTAACACTTTATTCTTCTTTTTGTTATTCATGCTAATACAAAATATCCAAATAGATGAAAAGTAAATTGGCCAAAATAGCCATTTTAATTTATTCATTTCCAATTAATTTATAAAACGCTAAACAAATAGAAAACGTATCTTTGTTATTAGTATTATAAAGTTTAAAAACTCTAGAAATTATGGATAATAAAAAACTATATATAAAGAATATGGTCTGTAATCGTTGCATAATGGTTGTGAAAGATTTACTCGATAAACTAGAGATTGTACCGCAATCCATAAAACTGGGAGAGGTTACTCTCGAAAAAGAAATTGATGAAAAGAAGAAAGAACTGCTAAGCAGAGATCTTGAAGCTGTCGGTTTTTACCTTATCGATGATAAAAAAAGCCGGTTGATAGAACAAATAAAAACACTGCTTATAAAGTTGGTACACTATAACGATAATGATCTGAAGGTAAATCTATCTGAATACATTAGCGAGAAACTACATCACGATTATAATTATATAAGCAACCTTTTTTCTGAGGTTGAAGGTACAACAATCGAGAAATATTTCATCACGCTGAAAATAGAACGTGTAAAGGAACTACTGGTGTATGATGAACTTACCTTAAATGAGATTGCATGCCAATTAAATTATTCCAGCACTGCGCATCTTAGTGCTCAATTTAAGAAAATCACAGGTTTCACCCCCAGTCATTTCAAAAAAATAAAAGAAAACAAACGTAAACCGTTAGACGAGGTGTAAATGATATAAACTTTCCAATAAAAAATATAACAATTTACCTCTTCTCGTCCTCTATTTTTGTATTATTAATAATCTAGAACAAATATGGAAGTAATGAATAATAAAAATACAGTTAATAAGACATTTACATTAGGTAAACTTGGTTGTGGCGGATGCGCAAAGAGTGTTGAAAATATATTGAAAGAAAAGCAAGGAGTTGTAAAAGCATCAGCTGATTTTGAAACATCTTCGGTCGTTATAGAATATAATCCCGACATAATATCTCCAGAAGAAATGCGTGTAGCTGTTCAAGACGGAGGATATGATATGTATATTTAATTAATAACAAAAATGAAAAGCAGCACAATAACAAAGACATTCCCTGTGCTGAAATTAAGCTGTGCATCGTGTGCGGCCAGAACAGAGAATATACTCAGCAAACAGGAAGGAGTTTTAAAAGCGGCAGTTAATTTTGCAACATTAAACGCCACAATCGAATACGACCCGACTGTCACATCGCCCAATAAACTACAAAGTGCAGTACAAAACGGCGGATATGATATGCTTATAGAAGAAGCCGAAAATACGTCCGAAATACTTGAAGAAATCCACGCCGAGAAAGAAACTTCACTGAAAAAGCGTACGTTTTGGGCAATTGTATTATCCATACCTGTGGTCATTATCGGTATGTTCTTTATGAATATACCTTTCGCTAACGAAATAATGTGGATACTATCTACTCCTGTTGTTTTCTGGTTGGGCAGAGACTTCTTCAAAAATGCATGGATACAGGCAAAGCATCGTTCGGCAACAATGGATACCCTAGTATCTCTGAGTACCAGTATAGCCTATATTTTCAGTGTTTTCAATACAGTATATCCATCATTCTGGATCGATAGAGGAGTTGAACCACATGTATATTTTGAAGCTGCCAGTGTAATTATAGCATTCATTTTATTAGGACGTCTGCTGGAAGAGAAGGCTAAAGGGAATACATCATCTGCAATAAAAAAACTGATAGGTTTACAGCCGAAAACCGTAACAATAATTGCCGGAAACGGATTACACATAGAAACTCCCATCAGCAAAGTTGAGATCAATGATATTATATTGGTAAAACCCGGTGAGAAGATAGCTGTTGATGGTTCTATAACAGAAGGCTCGTCGTATGTGGACGAAAGTATGCTTAGTGGAGAGCCAATACCTGTACTAAAGGAAACAGGTAATAAAGTATTTGCAGGAACAATAAATCAGAAAGGGAGCTTTCGGTTCAAAGCAGAAAAGATAGGAGCAGAAACTGTCCTTTCTCAAATAATAAAGATGGTACAAGAAGCACAGGGTAGTAAAGCACCTGTGCAAAAGCTGGTAGATAAGATTGCTGGAATTTTCGTTCCTGTAGTAATAAGTATTGCAATACTTTCATTTATACTATGGCTGATACTCGACCCAACCAATGGATTTACACATGGGTTACTGGCACTGGTAACCGTTCTCATCATTGCTTGCCCCTGTGCTCTAGGACTGGCAACCCCAACAGCTATAATGGTAGGCATAGGTAAAGGTGCAGAAAAGGGAATACTGATAAAAGATGCGGAAGCCCTTGAATCGGCAAAAAGAGTCAATGCTGTCATATTAGACAAAACCGGAACTATAACCGAAGGTAAACCCGAAGTTACAGATACCTTTTGGCTGGATAACGATGAAAGTAAAAGCTTTATTCTCCTCAGTCTGGAAAAACAATCGGAACATCCTTTAGGAGAAGCGGTTGTAAAACACTTTGAAAAATCAGATATTAACTCTGCACCGATTATCAATTTTGAGAGTATGACCGGAAAAGGTGTGAAAGGGATTATAAATGAGCATATATACTATGCCGGTAATGAGAGATTACTTTCGGAAAACAGCATAGCGATTGACGAAACATTGCGACAAAGAGCTGATCTGCTGAGCAAAGACTCTAAAACTATAATTTGGTTTGCTAATACAAAAAATGCTCTGGCTATAATTGCCATTACCGATAAGATAAAAGAAACATCGAAGAAGGCTATACAGCAACTCCAATCTTCAGGTATCGAAGTTTACATGCTTACGGGTGATATTGATACTACAGCAAAAGAAATAGCATCAAGTACTGGAGTTAATCATTATAAAGCTGAAGTATTGCCACAGGAAAAAGCTGCTTTTGTAAAGCAACTTCAAACAGAAGGAAAGGTTGTTGCGATGGTAGGAGATGGCATCAATGATAGTGCTGCTCTAGCCCAGGCTGATCTAAGTATCGCAATGGGAAAAGGAAGCGATATAGCCATTGATGTGGCAAAAATGACTATTATTTCGTCTGATCTAACCAAGATACCGGAAGCAATTAAGCTATCGAAACAGACAGTTACCACCATACGCCAAAATCTTTTCTGGGCTTTTATATACAACCTTATAGGTATTCCTATTGCAGCAGGCTTGCTTTATCCTATCAATGGATTCTTATTGAACCCGATGATAGCAGGAGCAGCAATGGCTTTGAGTAGTGTTAGCGTAGTTACAAATAGCTTAATGCTGAAATGGAAGAAATAGAGTAATAAAGCGATATATTTTATTATAAAAGATAAAGCCTAGGCTTTCTCCAACTCTAGGCTTTAAAACTATTATATCTTTACCCTTTCTTTTATTTTATAGGTTCGATCCTGAAAGAATAGCTCAAATTCTCATTTACAGGAATCATATATTCAGGTAATGGAAGAGGGCCGCAACTGGCATTACCGAGCCCTTGTTGAATACAATCCAAACTCAGGTATACTTCCGGCTTACGTATCTCATCCAGCTTAAAATCATGTATTGCTTCCCACAAAGCCTGATCAGTGAAATGTAAAGCGCTGAAACCTAATCTATCTTTCGATGATATTTTCAAACCTTGGTTATTTCCATCGGTTATACTCACCCATCTTACGTCATCACGATTACCCATACTTTGGCTACGTACATAGTGCTCTGCTTCCATATCTTTTGCTGTAGTAACATATTGCCCAATAAATGCAGAGTGTTTTCTATCCCAATAGTTTTCGTGAGGGCCACGTCCATAATAACGCACATTATCCGTACCTTCGGGCAGTACCACTTGCAAACCTAAACGATGAATAATCCGACCATTCTGAGGAGCAGTGAAGCTGGCATCTATATCTATAGTTCCATTTGCAAAGATTACATATTTTACAAGATATGGTATTCTTACAGGTTTTTCACTGGCGATAGTTGCTGTTGTATTCGATATTATAGTAATTGATTTACCATCAGAAGACGTTTGATGAGTAAACATCGGTTTATCATTTGATGTCGGATAGTATTTCTGATCGGTATACTTATCATTATTTACACTACGATACCAATTAAGGTTGAAACCATTGTTATCGAAGATCATTTCCTTACCGTTATATTGCAAAGAGGTCATTATTCCTGTTTGAGTATTGAATACTGTTTTAAAACCATCCCCATTAATCACAAGGTTATCCCCATCTGTATTTACAACGACATCCTGCATTTCAAATGTATCTATAGCTGCCAACGGCGATCTTTTATTCAGTGCAAATTGCTCTGCAGCAACCATATGTCCCGATTTAGCCCAACTAGTATCATTTTTCAATGAGAAGTAAATATTGAGATAATATTCGCTGCCTGCATCCAAATTCTTATTATATGGTATAGTTATGACTGTTTTTTGATTTGGCTCCAAATCAATTGGATTTATAGCGCCGGATTCAGCTTTTATTCCATCTTTCAATACTTCCCATGTAATATTAAACTCATTCAGATTATAAAAATCATATTTATTCTCAATTTCAATCTTCCCTGTACTCAACGACAAACCTTTTAATTTAATATACTGATATACCTTTTTCACTTCCAGCAACTTTGCAGTAACCCTACGATCAGGAGTAGTCAGTCCATTACAAACGAAATCAAAATCGTTTGGCTTATCACCGAAATCTCCTCCCAGATAATATTGATTGGTAGGTTTTCCATACATATTAATACCTTGGTCTACCCAATCCCACACACAAGCCCCGATCATACGTTGAGACTTATTTTCAATATAATCCCAATATTCAGCAAGATTACCCGGTGCATTTCCCATAGAATGAGCATATTCACACAAGAAATAAGGCTTATCGCTATCTTTCTGGTCAAAGGCTGCCATACGAGTCATATCAGGATACATATGAGAATCTATATCGGCAATCTCATTTTTCCCTTCATAATGAACCGGGCGAGACGGATCTAATGCTTTTGCTACTTTAGCCATTTCATCAAAGTTATTACCATTTCCTCCTTCATTTCCTAACGACCAGAAAATAATAGATGGATGATTCCTATCCCGTTTCACAACTCTGTCTATTCTGTCTTTATATGCAGGTATCCAACTAGGCAGATCACTAATACCCTGATTTCCGTGGTTTTCACAATCAGCCTCATCCATTACATAAAGGCCATAGTAATCATGTAAAGCATACATACGGGGATCATTCGGATAATGGCTTGTGCGAATAGTATTCAGATTATGTTGTTTCATCAGAAGAATATCCTGTATCATAGACTCAACCGGAACAGCTTTTCCAAATTGAGGATGAATATCATGCCTGTTAACACCCTTAAAGAAGACCTGCTCATTATTGATGTATACACGTTTATTCTTTATCTCTATCTTTCTAAAACCAAATTTAGACGACATGGCTTCCATCACCTTTCCATTATGATCTTTCAAGGTAACAATGGCCGTATATAAATTGGGTTTTTCAGCCGACCATAGCGCAGGTTTATCGACTCCTACTTGCAGATCATATACTTGCTCCTCACCACTCTTTAATACATTTACTTTTTGTGATAAGGTTGCGACCTCTTTCCCTGTTGCATCAAGCAGAGTTATATCTACGGTTGTAGGTTGAGACATTTTTTTATCATAATTCTTCACCGAAGCTTTGACCTTAAACAAAGCAGAGTTGTAATTATCTCCTTTAAATTCAGATTGAAGGAAATAATCACGCACATGCACTTTAGGCGTAGCAAATAGAAATACACTACGATGAATGCCACTCAGGCGGAACATATCCTGATCCTCGATATAACTCCCATCGGTCCAGCGATAGACCTCTACTGCTATTGTATTATCTCCTATCTTCACATAATTGGTTATATCAAATTCAGCTACATTATTTGCACCCTGGCTATAACCTACTTTCTTTCCGTTTATCCAAACATACATTCCACTATAAACACCATCGAAATGAAGTAATATCTCTTTTCCATCCCAATCGGAAGGAATTGTAAAATTCCGACGATAAGAACCTACAGGATTTACTTCTATTTCATTTGTATATCCCCTTTGTGGTTGTATAAAAGGAGGATTATTACGATGTGGATAAGTAATATTAGTATAGATTGGGGTTCCGTATCCGTGCATTTCCCAGTTGGAAGGAACAGGAATCTCTTTCCATGAAGAAACATCATAGTTCATTTTGTAAAAGTCAGCAGGACGTTCCGAAGGTTTCTTCACCCAATTAAACTTCCAATTTCCATTCAATGACTTATATAAAGACGAAGCGGGTTCTTCCCACGGTTTATCGAATGTCTTATCTGATTTAAGACTTTCTAACGATGGAAAAGGGTAATAAGTCACATGTCCGGGTTCTTTATTGATTGCGAAGATCGTTTCATTTTCCCAATCGTATTTACTTGTTCTTTGCTTTATTTCTTTTGGAGCTTTTATATTAGTCGGAACCAATTTCCACGCTAGAGAAGAGGTTGGTAACTGAGAGAGACGTGTTCCAACAGCATCATCACCAGCATAAGCTATAATCATACCACTACTCCGATGCATAATAGTATAAGCACCTGTTCCCGTCATAGTAAATTTCCATTGCTGATTCTTATTCGCAGCACTGGCATCCCATTGGATAATAGGATTTCCATTACCAGAAGCAATATTATCATTATCAATACTCTTTTCTATGAAAGGATTGGTTATCGTATAATAGCCATTTGCCAACTTTACTATTTTCCATACTTGTCCCCGACTGTTTTTTACACTTTTAGCTAAATACAGTTGTGCCGAATTATCAGAAGCATCAAGATTATCGATAGCTAAGCCGGATGGACTCACTAATTTATATAGAACATCAGGCTTTATTTCCTGAGATAAGATATTTAGGCTCATAAAAAATAGACCTAAAAAGAATAAAAGGCAGAATTTTAATTTTTGCATGATTTTTTACTATGCGGTTATATTAGATGTTAACACAATGCCGGATAACCACTTATCATTTTCCGTTTATAAAGAAAAATTTGAGTATTTATTCAGGCATTTTTTAAGAGTGTTAAAGATAAGGAAAAGAATTTTAACTCTCAAAGTTTATCTTTCTGATAAATCAGAAGGTTGTCGTAAAACTAGAATCTAGCCACGACAACCTTGAAAAAAGTTTCTTTTTTTATTTCTTAGATGTCACATCTATAATTAATTTTCTTCCATCAATAAGATCTTGATGCGACACCCGAAAATCTTTAAGAGGTTTTCCTCCTAATGTCATGCTTTTTATGTATATATCTTCTGCTTTATTCCGCTTACTTTCTATCACTAATACGTCTTGCGAGTAGTAGCGATTATCAAGTTTTATAACAATACGATCAAAAACAGGGCTGGTCAAGGTATAATAAGGGCTTCCCGGACAATCAGGATAGAATCCCATCATATTAAATACCGCCCAAGCCGACATCGTTCCGGTATCATCATTGCCCGGTATACCATCAGGCTTAGTTGTATAATACTTGTCTAATAAACGACGCACATGATATTGTGTACGCCATTCTTCTCCTTTGAAGTAACTAAAGAGGTGCGGATACGCTATATCAGGTTCGTTGGCAGGATCGTAATAACCCTTTTCGAATACCATCTCCAATTTATCAACAAACTTCTTCTTTCCTCCCATTAATTTGGCAAGCCCTGTTACATCATGAGGTACATAAAAGGTATAATTCCAAGCACTACCCTCATGGAAACCGGGATTTTCTTCAAAATTCATACCCTGTTGCGGATTGAATGGAGACAAGAACTGGCCGTTAGGTAGTATTGGACGAAATGTGCCATACTCAGGTGAATAGTAACTTTTATATCCTAAAGAGCGTTTCTTAAAATAAGCAGCATCGTCTTTCTTTCCGAGTGCTTGGGCCAATTGCGACAATGAATGATCTGCTATATAGTATTCGAGCGCATGTGAGACCGAATTATCAAACTCACTACGTAACGGCACATAACCTAGACGCATATAGTCGTTATTATCGGGGCGCATACGATTAAATTCGCCTCCTAAAGAAGCATAGTATGAATCGGGAAGTGCTCCTCCTTTTCTGACTGTATCGGTTGGATAGTTTATACCCTGCATAGTCGCCGATTTGTGAAAAGCTTCGTAAGCCGTTTCAATATCAAAATCGCGTAATCCTTTTAACCAGGTATCTGTTATAACCGGAATAGAAGGGTCTCCTTCCATAGTCCAGGTTTCTCGCCCATATAGCTCCCATTTAGGCATCCATCCCCATTCTCTGTACATATCTATCATCGAACGTACCATATCTGTTTGACGATCGGGCCAAACAAGGGTCATCAGTTGATGAAGATTACGGTAAGTATCCCATAATGAAAAAACAGTGTAACGAGTATTATCTGTTTTAAGGATTTTGTCACTCTCCATAGCCGGATACTCACCATTAACGTCATTCAGTACATTGGGATGTATCAATGAATGATAGAGTGCTGTATAAAATACTGTCTTTTGATCGTCTGTTCCACCTTCAACTATTATACGCGACAAATCATTGTTCCATGTTTCACGAGCTTCGGAGCATATTGTGTCGAACGATTTATTTTTGATTTCGGTATCAAGATTAAGACGTGCGTTTTCTATACTGACAAATGAAACACCTATCTGTACTTCAATTTGACCTTCAGATTGCATGTCGAAACTAAACCATGCTCCTATATCGTCTCCGGCTATGTCCTTGCGATACTTATCGTATATTTTATAGCGTCCCTGATCAGGATCCCATGCAGCCTTAACTCCTTCCACAGGACGTTGCTTTTTCCAGAACCCACTATTTGACGGTTCTTTTCCTACAATACGCGTAACAAAGTATATAGGAAATATCGCTTGCGAATTGTAGCAAAATGTCCCAAGCATTTTCATACCCTCTACTTCATTTGCTCCATTGAAACGGACAAAAGCACCCGATTCGTTCGTTAGCCCCTGCCCCAAATTAAGCAATACATTAGCCTGTCCTTTAGGATATGTATAGCGATGAACACCTGTTCGTATTGTAGAAGTTACTTCTGTAAGAATATCATATTTTGTAAGTCGATTAGAATAATATCCGGGAGAAGCTTTTTCCTGACTATAACGGCTACCATAATTTTTATAATCTACATTTAACTCTCCGGTTGTAGGCATTATCAATAGTGAACCAAGGTCGGGACATCCTACTCCACTTAAATTCACATGTGAGTATCCTGTAAAATAGACATTTGTATATTCATAAGGTGTCGACCACCAACGAGCGTCCTTATCGAAGGCGTTATCTTTACTTCCCATCACATTAAACGGCACTACAGACATCATACCATTAGGAACCACTGCCCCCGGGTTAGTCGTCCCGAAGTTCGTCGTGCCTATAAAAGAATTTACCCAATCTACAGGTCGTTTATTTTGAGAATACAACAAGCCCGTAATTGTGAAAATAGTAATAAACAAAGCGATATATCTTTTCATTATAACATTTATTTAAAGAATATTTATTTTTTCATAAGCTGATATCTCCTTCAATGCAACCTAATACAAATTTATCACAGTATAGGTACATCCATAGTGTACAAAGATACAACCTAATCAAACATCATGCAATGTTGTACACGACGAGTAACATCTGGTAATTTAAATATAGCCTAACACAAAGTTGTAATCATATTATCCGGATAATTAAAGATCTTCGGCTCTTCCCGAACATAATAAATGGAGTATTGAGAAAAGAACTAATATGTTAAAGTCACTTATACTTAAATAATTAATTAGATTACACAGCATATTATAATAAAAGTTTACCTACCTTAGATAGGCAATATTATAGAACTGTTCTTGTCCAAGTAACAGATTAACAACACTCTTCAATTAAATTATTATAAAGATGAAATATAGAATAGAAAAAGATACGATGGGGGAAGTAAAAGTACCTATCGACTCCTACTATGGAGCGCAGACACAAAGAAGTATCAGCAATTTCGATATAGCACGAGACATCAATAGAATGCCCATTGAAGTTATACATGCGTTTGCTTACCTAAAAAAAGCCGCAGCAATGACAAATTTTGAAGCAGGAATATTAGCTGAAGATAAATGCTCCATTATATGTCGTGTCTGCGATGAAATACTAACCGGAGAATTAGATGACTCTTTTCCGTTAGTAGTCTGGCAAACTGGTAGTGGAACGCAAACAAATATGAATGTAAATGAAGTAATCAGTAATAGAGCACAAGTTCTATTGGGAGGGAGTCTTACTGATATCCAAAAGTTCTTATCACCTAATGATGATGTAAATAAATCACAATCGTCTAATGATACATTCCCTACGGCAATGCATATATCTGCATATAAAATACTGATAGAAAAGACTATTCCGGGTATAGAAAAATTAAGGAATACCCTACTCGATAAATCGAAACAGTATCAACGTATTATAAAGACCGGAAGGACACATTTTATGGATGCAACTCCACTTACGTTAGGCCAAGAATTTAGCGGATATGTGTCGCAACTTGATCATGGTTTAAAAGCAATAAAAAATACATTGCCTCATTTGAGCGAACTAGCACTCGGAGGAACGGCCGTAGGTACAGGATTAAACACACCTCCCCACTTTGCGGATAAGGTTTCTGATAAGATAAGTAGTTTGACCGGTTTGCCATTTATATCAGCCTCTAATAAATTTGAAGCATTAGCTACCCATGACGCAATGGTAGAATCGCATAGTGCCCTGAAAACAGTAGCAGTAAGCTTGATGAAAATCGCAAATGATATACGAATGCTTAGCTCAGGACCTCGTTGCGGAATCGGGGAAATACGACTCCCCGCTAATGAACCGGGATCATCTATTATGCCAGGAAAGGTAAATCCTACTCAGTGCGAAGCCTTAACTATGATTGCAGCGCAAGTGTTAGGTAACGATGTCGCAATTTCGATAGGAGGATTGTCAGGGCAATTTGAATTAAATGCATTTAAACCTATGATTATATATAATTTTCTTCATAGTGCACGATTGATCGGAGAAGGTTGTGCCAGCTTCAATGAAAACTGTGTCGTTGGCATTGAGCCTGTATATGAAAAGATTGAAGAACATTTAAACAACTCGCTAATGCTTGTAACTGCTCTGAATCCTAGAATTGGCTATAACAACGCTGCCTCAATAGCAAAAAAAGCTTATAACGAGAATAAGACATTAAGGCAAGCTGCAATTGAATCGGGATATCTCTCCGCTGACGAATATGATCAATGGGTAAAACCCGAAAATATGGTTGGACTTAACAACATATAGAGTTATAAAATAGAAAATTGGGGAATCACATTTTTTTGATTCCCCGAAATTATGTACTAAATAGCCTAACCGCTAATTTATATTATTTCTATTACTATAAAACATCTTATGCTACTATGACATATACAACCGGGATCAATAGTCCGACAATGAGATACCATTTTCCACGCTCCATAATCCCGTTTTTCCCCCTGACCATCACCAAACCCGACAAGGCAAAGAATATAAGAGAAGCAGCAAAAAAATCGCCCATAATACTCCATCCTTTCACTTTATTGTAATGAAGTTTATTTATCCAATATACAAATTCTCTTTTTGTATATTTCTCATAGTCAATAGTTCCCGTATCCATATTGTATACTCCTACCCCACCTTCAAGCATAAGCCGTAAATGCTCATCATCTAATGGCAAGACTTTTCTCAAAACAGGAAGACCTTTCTTATCGTTCCATGCTACCATCAGGTCTTCTTTATTTAAACCCGACGAGAGTTGGATAGTCACTTCTTCTGTATGAAAAGCCGGATCTTTACCATTCATGTGATTCAGTAAAATTCCGGATATAGCATAAACTAAACAGACACCAACCATTAAGAATCCTAAGTCCCGGTGGATGATTCGTGCCCATTTAGTTATTTTGTTTCTTATTCTCGATTTAGAGGGCTGTGTAATCTTGTCCATCCATATAATAAATTGAATAATAGTCTTTGTCGTGGTTCTTCATCCACTTTCTCATACTGGCTATATTATTTAGCTCGGCCTGACAAGATTCCGCAGAACCATCTTCTTTTACCGCTTTTTCATTTGTTTCTTTTTCCATTTGGTCTATGTATTCTTTTGTCAACCGGCGTTCCTTCAAAATACCTGTGATCTCTATATCGGAACCTGTCAGTTCGCGATTAAAGCCTCCGATATTACCTTTAGCCTCCACTCTCATAGATACATCCCCTTTTTCTCCGACAATAAAGCATCTTTTTCCGGAGTGTTTACAGGTATGGGTCACATTACCTCTTACTTTTACCGTTTTATCAACCAGCTGATCGGCAATAGTCAAGAGATCGTCTAACTTATAAACCAAGTCTGATGCTTCAGATTTTTCAACATTGGCCTTTTGATCAGCCTGTTCTGCTTTCTTGTTTCCACATGCTGCAACGAAGCATGAAATAAACGCAATGAATAATAACTTTTTCATATTTCAATTAATTTATGATTTTTTTGATTTAGGTAGAATTAATAATGCTAAGAATCCGGCGATACCTGTTACCAGAATGTATAAAGACTTATATATCTTAACCTTCCGAGATTCGGAAAGAATAAGCACATAGCAAACTGATAATAATATATTTAGAATAAAGGCATATACTCCCACATAATGTATTTGAGGAACCAGAAAGTTTGAATATTTGCTTTCGATAGTCAAATATGCAGGAAATATCCATTTCACAACCTTATCCCATTTATCCGGTTCACGTTTCATGCTATAATTATCGATTTGCTTCAACGAATTATTATCCAAGCCATAGCACAGTTTCTCTTCCGGTTTGACTACAGACACTGTCCATTCAAAAAGATTTCCCATAATAAAAACTTGATCTTTTTTCAGGTCAATCGGGTCTATATCCAATTTCATTGCCTGATAATTACCAGATTCATTTTGGATAATATATATGTCTCCCTGATTGCTAAACAGAAAGCCATAAAAACGCTTGTCTGCCACTTCGAGCATTGAAAAATATCCGATATCTATTTTCTCTCCAATATGGGTATTTTTGATATAAGAGCGTCCGTTTACCATTTTTATATGAAACAATTGTCCCTTGTTGTCTAAACTGAAATAACCTTCATCATAAGATTTCCTGGGGTTTGGATTTCCTGCAAACCATTGAGAAGGGAAAGAATATCCCTGCTTTTCCAATTCAGACTGAAATTCCCTGCTCTTTGTTTCATTTACAGTATTACTTTCCGTATTTATAAACTCAATGTTATTCTTCATTCTGAATACATCTTCAGGCATGGTCAATCCGACCCGTTTAGGCATTGATTCGAACAGTATATACAGCCCGTTGCCAGGCGTTTTTGTTTCGGATGGATTATATCTAAATGTAAATGAAGTCATCCGCAACATTCGGGGATTCATCTCCTGCCCTTTTATGCTGTCCGGCATTCGTCCGTCATTCATCAACTGGCGGTAATTAAGCATTGGAAGCAGTGAATCCATTTCGGCAGTTGTGAAACTATCTCCATTTTTGTTTGTCATAGGATACTCTTTGTTCCCATAGTCTATGATTGCCAATTCTTCAAGCATAGTGCTATAGTAAACAAAAGGATAATGATCCGGCTTATACGTAAGCTTATTGACTAACAGTGGCAACAACCACAGCATCATCAAGGTAGTAAGTATAAGGATCAGGCAATATATTAACTTCTTGTATCTCATTGTTATTCCATTCAAATATTTTAATGATATTATTATTGTTTTCCTTCTTTAAAGCGTGCCGAAGAATAAAATGGATTTCCAAAGCACACGATCATTATAATAAGTAAAAAAGGCAATAGTGGTAAATAAGCACCAGACTGAGCTTTAATAAAAAATAACGAAAGGATACATATGGAAATAAAAGTATTGCATATACGTTGTCGCCAAACAGGCTCGATACAAATCCATGCTGCAAGTAAATATCCCGTTATCCCGGCTGCAAACCAAGGTAATAATCTCCAAGTAGCAATTACCCTAATTTCGAAAGGGAAATAAAATGACAACCCGATCATAAGGACAAGATAGGTAGCCAAATAAATTATCAGCAAGACACAAAGCCCATAACAAAGCATAGTGGCAATAGTCTTACTTTCGGGTACGGGCAGATGCAGTGTAAGCTTTAATCTTTTATTCGTCATTTCAGGTATAAACTGAGTAAAAGAAATAGTTAATGCAATCAGAATAGGCAACCATTGAAAAAAAGCAGGTAAAACAGCAATATCTTTTAATATAACATCACTCCATGCCTGTATAGAACCTTCGACCCGGAATGTTTGCGCGATATTAATAAAACTATAAATGATAGCCCCAATAAGAACAATTCCGATAAGGAAAATCAGTCGTCGGCTTTTGATCCATTCTTTATAAAATAATGCTTGAAACATAATTAATCTTGTTTTAATATTTTCCGGTCAACCCAATAAAAGCGTCTTCCAATGATAGTTTTTCTTCTTTTAGATCACTAATGTTATATGATGATAATTTATTCTTAACCTCATCATCGGACAAAAATGAGTAGGTCTCCCACGTCGAGCCTATCTTTTCGCTATTCCACAAACCGTCTATTGATCCTATTGCTGTGGCTTCAGACTTGAAACGGAATCGCCTGAAATTATCCAATATATATCGTGTTGGTTCGTGTAATAACAAACATCCATAATCGAGTATCATACAATCGTCTATAAGCATCTCCATATCCTGAATGATGTGGGATGTGAGAAAGATTGTTTTATTTCCCGATGTAGCATATTCTTTCAAATATTCAATAAATAACCGGCGATAACCAGGATCAAGCCCCATGGAGAAATCATCCAGAATCAATAGATCGGGATCTTGAGCAAATATCAGCCCCAATGCTACCTGAGAACGTTGTCCACAAGACATTGTACTTATTGCCTGTGTTTCGGTTACTTGAAGTTTCTTAAGAAGCTCATAGTAGGCCTCACGTTTCCAGTTGGGATAAAAACTACTGTAGAAACGTTCTATCTGACGGACATTAAAATAGGCATGTTGTACATGTCCTTCGAGCAACAAGCCTATCCGTGCTTTTGTAGCAGGAGATATTTGGTTCATATTTTCACCAAAAATGCAACAATTACCCGATCTAGGTTGTAAATAACCATTAAGTATATTTATAATGGTCGTTTTTCCTGTTCCATTTTTGCCCAGCAAGCCAAGTATTTTCCCTTGCTTAACTTCGAAGTTCAGGTTTTCATATATTAGCTTATTCCCATAATAATGGGTAATATTATCACATCGTATAACGGTATCCATTCGTTGATTTATCAAATTAATTTTTAGCTATAAGTAATTTTTAGTTGTATCAAAAAACAAAGAAAATTTTCTTATTCAGGTATTTAAAATGTACAGCCTAATGTAAGGCTTATTGTATTATGAAAATTCCCTTCGATATATCTAACATCAAAAGCTTTAGCCAATCCATAATCGGCCTGAACATAGCTTTTAACCCCTTTTATAAAAGTTGTTGAATATCTGAAATTTACCCCACCGGTTATCTGTTGCAATGTAAGGTATTCGAACTCCCGATAAAGATATCTGTCATTTGTTTTATAAACGTCTTTCTGCGAATCGGATGGCTCTGCATATAATGCATCATAAAAAGGTGTTCCATCTCCCGCCCTATATGAAGCCAAGAGACCTACACTATACATATTATTTTCTCCTATCTTAATATGATGTTTTCCTGATATATTTACAGAATAACTATTTACGGTTTGTCTCCTGTAAAATGGATACAATGAGGCTGTTTGCTGCCGCCTATAAAAGTCAAACCCAGCCTTGATTACCCATGCAGGATGATAATTATCTATTTCCAAATGGCCTAGATACTCAGCGGAGATACACAATTCTTCTTTCTTAAGAATCTCTGACCTACCATAATATGAGATTACAGACGTCTCTCCGGGAGTGGTTTCTTTTCTGAATATATTTTCATTATTCTTTAAATCTTCATGACTTACATTTATGTTAAGAGTATGTAAGGAACGTTCTTTTTGAAGGGCAAAAGCCACATGATATTCCAAAATATCAGAACTATGCTCAGTAAGAACGATACTTGCTGTAGCAGGAACTCCATAATACCCTTTTCGTGATTTATAGGTAACTTCATTAAAAATAGAAAACTGTTTGACAGGAGATAAATATAGTTGTAAGGAAGCCCCATGAAACTTATTTACCATTGGCGTTCTCTTATTTTTAGCCGTATAATAACCGTCCTCTCCAAATTGTTCTTTCTTCCCAATGTAGTTTCCTATACTAATTAAGGATTCATATGTTTTATCTGTATTTCCTTCCCTCAAAAACTCTAGGTTTTCCACATTACGGTTGAAATAATAATTTGCACCCAATTCTACACCCTTCTTCAATCGATAACTGACTCCGATTGTCGCTTTTAGGTCCAGAAATCTGTTTACATGCCTCAGGTCTTTTTGTTTAGAGTAATTTCCTACTTCATAGTCTATTTTCCCCCCGATACTAATTTTGGGATGTAAGTCAACACTTACTCCTCCAATCAGATGATACAACTCCTTTTTCTTTATCCCCCGTGTACTATCAGCAGACTCCTGAATATCTATAGGGTTATAATTGGGATTGATAAAAAACGAACCTCCCATATTACGTCCCTTAAAGTAACTATATCCGACTTTTCCGTAAAAAACTGATTTCTTATTCAAACGATAGTAAGATTCGACTTCTGCGCCTAGTTTGAAGCTATTGTCAGACTCATAATAATTAATGAAATCGCCAATATCTTTCCGAGTATATATTTTTGCTTCCGACGCATTATTTACAGGTAAATACCTTAACCCCGTCATATTGTACCCCGAAAGACGTATATCAGAAAGACGTATATAGTTAATGTCTCGCCATAAACTATCAGTTTGTTGTGCAGTAAGTTTGGCAGGACAAAAAATCCCGCCAAACAGTATAGTAAATAATGCAATCAACGCACTTGAGCGAAGTATCTTATATCTGTCGTTCATTAATAATCTTATTTTCTTAAAGAAGCCTGACTACGTTGGTGAAAATCTTCCGACGAATTGTTTGTATCTTTATATATGATACGTGCACCATTTTTTATTGATGCTTCCGCATCTATTCCACTCGGGTCGGTACTACCTTTAGTTACATTTGTAGTTCCAAGATTATAACCATAAATAAGCTTTGCCTTATTACCCTCGATAGCCTCTGTCGCTTCTTTATCTACATTTCGGTATACAGAATAACCTTGTTTATTAGTATAATATACATATCCGGCATCTACTGTCGAAGTCAGTCTCTTTCGGTTATCATCTAAGGAGGTAGTAAATACTTCGATACCATCTGTGATCCATTCCAAAGGAACCTTTTTGCTCTGTAAAACGGACGAACCTCCATACGAATCATTTTTCGACGCATCGTTAGCAAAATCCTTTACTGTAGTTCCATCAGGCGTGAATAAATAAAAAGCAGGACATAGTGCACTTAAGGCCCATGCAGTTCCTGCACCATAGGAAACAGCTTTCAGATAATGGCTTGTAGGAATAGAAGCAGCCGGAGCTGGATAAGTAAGTGCATGTGTATAAACAGTATTGTCATATGTACAATAATATTCCGGGTTATCGAAATTAATAGATTTACTGTATGTTATTGTATTGTTTACAGCATTGCTTAATGCAACAACTATTTGTTTTCCGGGAGAAACAACCACATCTTGCTGAAAATACCAAAGTCCTTGTCCTGCAGGTATCCATCCCTGATTTGCGTATGTTAGCTGACCTCCTGCGTCATAATAGTTATTTGTACCAGTCGAATTGTATGGCATGGTCATAGCCAACGCCATCTTTCCAACATTAGCATCCTCCTCCGAATTATTATATAAAACAACATATTTATCGTAGTTAAATGTTCCCGAACCATCATCTTTCGGGCAACCTCCAACGTATAACTCTTTTATTACTATTTGAGCAGATTTTGAGAATTGCAGTTCCAGCTCCTGAATATTAGCGGCAGTCCAAGAGTCATTTACAACCAAGCCGGTTTTTATTCCGTTAAAGTTTATACGTTGATTGCTGATAAACCTGCGTTCAGTTGCAGAAATATCATATATACCGGCAGGCACAGCTAATACAGCTTTACCGCTTCCATCTGTTTTTGCTTCGTATGAACCTGAACCGCTTTTACTGTCCAACTTTACCGATACACCTTCAACAGCCTTATAATTACTTTCGGCCGGATACGTAAGTTGAACCGTTACAGAAAATGTTTTATAGTTACCATCATCATTATTGTCGTCACTACATGAAGTGAAAACAAAGAGTGTACAAATTAATAAGTAAATAAATTTTTTCATCATGTTAATTAATAATAGTTGTTTACAATTTTATTCTTAAAGACATTCCATAATAAAAAGAAGGGATATACGAACCGTATAAGGAATAGTATGCATCCCACTTTTCCGAATGTACTTTTTGAAGACTATTCAAAAAATTGATTGCATTGAACGATATAGAGGCAAAACGCCCTATTTCTTTAGTTACGCTTATGTTTGCCGAATAATAAGCCGATAATTTATCGGCTTTGAATGTTCGTATAAAACTGTTTTTATTTACCAGTTTACTAAGCTCATTATATAAGTTCTTATCATTTTCTTTTGCCCACGCATACTTCTCGGCAAAAGGTATTTTTGTATTCAGATCATCGTAAGTCGAATAATATAAAGGATATATTGCAGTAGCACTGTTTCCCTCATAAATATTCTGCTGAGAACCAGAAGGGAAATTATCATTCTTGTCTGCGATATTAAATGTTAAGGCTTTGCCTTTATATTCGCTAAGACTCTGGCTGTAATTATACAAAGAGGCTTCAAGACGTAACGAAACAATCAACCTTAAAGTCGGTATATGCGTTGTCAGAGTCAAATTTGTATTCAGAGATTTCGATATTTCACCATTAACCACGCTACTATTACTTCCTACATAATAGCCGATATATTTGACGTCCTCACTTTCTACATTGCGAGATGAGGTACCTTGCACGATAGATTCTTCGGTATTCTTGTAATAATAATAACTTCCATCCCATCTGATCGAGGTTTTAATAGCTTGTATTTTACCAAACTCTACGATCCAGTCAAACGATCTCCTTTCTACTGGTGACCCATTGATATACATCGTATTACCCTTCAATTTTAGTCTTTGAGAATAGCTTAAAGTTTCCGGAGTTTGTATCCCCGTATTGTCTGTAACGGTTACTATCCCCGTATTTTTATTTACATTATAAATTCTGTTCTCTATTGGGATCAGAGACGATTCTAGAGCTTTCTGATCGGTAAAATTATATGTAAAAGGTTCATATACAGATGTACTCATATATGGATTATACGTCTTATCACGCGAAGCATTCAGAGAAACCTTTGTACCTTTTATGTTGATATCGACACCTATACTCTGCTGGATATTGTATTGCCATCTAAGGTCGTTATTATATATTCTTTTACTGGGTATTGTATAGTAAGCATAATAAGTCTTTCCTTCGGAGGTTGTTCCCGGAGCAAAAGTAAGAATATCGTTATAGCTAGGAAGAGCATATAATGCAGCTGATGGAGGTAATTTTACAGCTTTACCCCAGCCTAATCTGATATTAAAATCCCTTATAGTATGATCTTTTCGTCCTTCCCAAAATACATACCTTGCGTTAAATCGCGGCGAAAGACTATTTACAGTTCCATATTCCGAACCATCTATAGAAGTGATATCGGAACGTACTCCTCCTATGAATTCAAGTCTCGACTGATTTACCGGTATCGTTACCAAATCTTCGGCATATATCGCATAGTTGTTCAAGGCCGGTTCCTTGTCATACCTATATTCGCGCCAAGTAGGAGTATACAAAGGATCTGCATAATATCTTCCACGCCCTTTATTACTGCTTGTACTATATTCTCCGCCTATCATTACTTTGCTATTTACAATCCCGAATTTGCGTACCCAGTCGGCCTTTATCTTTGCCGAAATACTTAACGGTTTAGAATCCAGATAAGACAATTCGTACCAATATCCTGGTGGAATAAGGATTATATCTGCATTGGGATTTTCCTCATAAGCTTGTCCAATGTGATACCCTTCCTCTGGAGTACGTATAGACACAGTAGATGAAGAGCGAGATTTATTCTCACTGTTTTCGAGCAATTTGTCGGTATAGTTTATTGCACCCGACATCTCCAAATTTGTAATCCATTTTTTCTTCAACAGCCATTTAGCTGAAACATTAGCCCGCAGTACATTGTCTTTTTGTTTGGTATATGTATTAACAAACAGATCGGGATCTGATTTAGAATCATATCCTCCAACATTCCCGGACAACCCCACATTAAACGTAATAGGCTGATCATTGGAACGGTTAAATACATTCGAATAATTAAGGAACAATCCGTTACGATCGTATGAAGTATAAGGTGAGGCTAAATTGGAAATTGATTTTGTGTGTTCGTAGCTTAAATTTAATATTCCTCTGTTATTATTTAAATCCAGACCTTTGCTTACGGCAATCTGTTTTGTATTTGGTTTGGTAGCCATATCAATGACGAAAGGTGTTTTGCCTTTTTTCGAATTGATTTTTACCATTCCATTTGTCAGATCGCCATATTCTACAGATGGAACACCTGTAACGATTTCCACCGATTCTATATTTGTTGAAGCGATATTGCGAATGTCGGGACCACCTATTACTACTCCTCCGGATGTATTAAAATCCCGTCCCGAATTGTTTGATATACGTACTCCATCTACTTCTACTGCAGTACCAAAGGTGGCATTGCCCTCTTCTTTAGCCCCTCCGTTGACAGAAAGGCGTTCAGCCCCGGAAACTAAATGTAAAGTACTATTGGTCTTTCCTCCGGGCAACAGACTATTGATATCGGCAACACTTATCATTTGCATATGATCGAGTGCGACACGATCTATAACATACGAATTTGCTATTTGCTTCCCTCCTTGCGCTGTAACAACTACTTCATTCAGAGTAAGAGCCTTTTCGTTCAAGTGTATCACCAAATCCGAAATATCACGATCTACATTTACCTCATATTCTTTTTTTTCGTAGCCAAAGCAATGTATAACAATAGTAACCTTTCCTGAATGAACATTCTTTATTTGAAAATGTCCATCATCATCAGTTGTATCCCAAAATTCATTATTGGAAAGGACTACAGTTGCATAATCAATCGGTGCATTTGTTCTATTGTTTAATATTTTCCCTTCTATGGTATATTGTTGGCCATAAGCAGAGTAAATAAAACAAATGCAAAAAAAAAGACAGAAAAAAAATCTCTTTATAGACATAAGTCGAATAATAATGCTTTAGAAGTGTAAATTTTCCAAAAAAATACCTGCCATATCAATCCCCATAAATAAGTATTCTTCATCCAAAATATCATCATATATGGTTATAGACACCTGTTGCGTATTGTTGTAGATTTGTATTGCTTATTTTATAATATAGTCTAATAGCTAGTCTCAGATGAAAAAGAATATCATATTTACTATTCATTCAATTATATTTTTTCTTTTAATATCAATATCAACAACTGCTCAAATAAGCGAAGGAGGGCTTCCTCCAAGCCTCATCTCAAAAACTGTTTTAAAGAAATCGACTCATTCTTATAATGTCCCTATAAACTTTAATGTAGATCAGTTAAAGAAAGAAGATGCAATTCGTGAAGCAGCCGGAGCTCCTCTACGGATTGCATATAATATCGATGTCAACTTTAGTATGGAAAATTCGGGAGAGTGGACAACTTTGGAAAATGGCCAGCGTATATGGCGATTACCTATCGAATGTTCGAATGCAGTAGCACTAATTCTTAAATATAATGAATTTGAAATACCAACAGGTGCTAAATTATTTATATATAATAGTGACTATTCGCATATATTGGGAGCTTATACAAGTATAACAAATCCGTCAGGAAAATCTTTTGCAACAGAAGCAGTTGCAGGAGATAATATAGTACTCGAATATGTGGAAGCAAAAGACACATTGAATACTCAGAAACCAAGAATTCAGATTTCCGGTATTGGCTATTGCTATAATTACATATCAGTATCAACAACATTACGTTCTGGCATAGATGTTTCGGGATCGTGCCAAGTCAATATCAATTGCTCGGAGGGAGATGATTGGCAACATCAGAAAAAAGGAATAGCCCAGACTATAACTCCCTTAAATGACGGCTGGTATTTCTGCAGTGGTTCTCTGGTCAATAATACATCCGATACGATAAAACCTTATTATTTGAGTGCTTACCATTGTTTTTTTGACGACGCGAAAAATCCGGCAATATTCAGTCAGATGATATTCTATTTTCATTTCGAATCTCCGGGTTGTGAAAGGATAAACGATGTTCCAACAGGTACAAAAACGATGGTTGGCGCACAATTGCTTGCAGCTATAGATATTAATGGCGGGTCGGATGGTGCTTTATTAATGTTGAACGATAATGTTCCGCCTTCATACGATGTATACTATAATGGCTGGGATATTGGAGAGAATGCTCCGAAACATGGAGTTGGTATTCACCATCCCAGAGGAGATGTAAAAAAAATATCTACCTATACAGTTCCCGCTGTATCCGCCACATGGCGAAACAATGAAGCAATCGGAGCACAAAATGCCCATTGGAAGGTAATATTTTCTGCTACAAAAAATGGGCATAGTGTAACTGAAGGTGGTTCGTCAGGCTCTCCCCTATTCAACGAAAACAAATTGATTGTAGGAACTTTATCCGGAGGTAATTCTTCTTGTAATTATAGAACCGGAAATAACTTATATGGTAAATTCAGTCAGCATTGGGATATGTATACTCAGAAAATGAAAACATATTTAGATGCTACTAAAACGGGAAAAACAGTTGTAGAAGGACGATATGAAGTAGATACCCTCAGGGTTGAATTTACGTCCAATATGTTATCTATAACAGAAGGAGATTCTATTATTATGAAAAATTTCTCTTATGGCGCACATACTTATACCTGGACTTTTGAAGGAGGACATCCATATATTTCAACAGACAAAAACCCTACCGTTACTTACGATACACCGGGCATATACGATGTAAAATTAACTATAGATAAAGGATTATCCACAGAAAAATCACTTGTAAAAAAACAACATATAAAAGTTAAAGAGTGGATTGGAGTTATTCTCCCTAATTCATTTACTGCATCGGTAGATCCTCGTAGAGATAGAATAAACCTGAAATGGGAAAGAAGAGGTATTCTCCACGATCGTGATATACCTTTGACGGAAAAGCAAAAAACGATGTCTCGAGATAACGAAAATATTTCGAATACATTTAGCCAAGAATCAATAGGTCATTACAGAATATTATCGAAATGGACAGTGGATGATTTAGCTGCGTACAGAAGTGTAATGTTAACATCTATAAGATTTATTCCTTGTGATGAAGTAACATCTTGCACGCTAAAGATAAAGCAGGATGGAACAGATATTTTCAGTAAGGAAATAAACACTTTAACTCCAAGAGAATACAATAAATATACCTTTGATACACCGATTAATGTCGATTTAAGTAAAGATCTCTATGTGGGCTATGAGGTCAACAACGCCTTTGGTTTATTTGTATCATATGGTAATATTCCAATCATAAAAGAGAGAAACATGTTATGGTTTGATAATAAAAATTATTATGCCGAATCATTTGGAATAAGAGGAAACTGGAATATACAAGCCGATGCAAAAGTAATAGAGAAATCTGATTTTTGGTATACAATTTATCGTAATGGGCAGTTACTTGCTTCTGATCTTACAGCAGGATCATATATAGACTATACACCGGATATGTCTCGACAATCTCATTGCTATACAGTGAATGCAACTTTTCTAAACGGAAAAGTTTCGAAGGATCAAAAACAGTGTGTCGATTTGCCGGTTTGGGATGATGCTGTATTAATTATATTTGACAAAGCTATCAAACAATTACGTATTATACCCAAATCGAAAATACAATATATTTACATATTCAATTTATCAGGACAAATTATCCGTCAATATTCGGGTTCTTCCGATTTAACCCCTATGATATTACCTACCGATAAATGGGAACGTGGAGTCCATATTATTCTCATAAAAACTGAACAAGAAACCGTCACACATAAAATACTCATTTAATAAATGGTAATAAAAGATATTATTATAGTAGTAGAAGCTGTTAATACAGAGCATGATCCATACATTAAGCTCTCCTATATAATAAAGAAAGACATTATATTTTACGGCTATACAGGATTTTATTATAGTGACGGTTCTAATATGATTTGAAATGAAATTTCATTATTTTAAGATAAACGTACCGGAAGGCAGCTTAGTTCAATAACTATCAGACCTACCGGATTCGGGACAAAACAATTATTTATTCTCCATTGTTAAAAATGAAATACGATTGATAATCAATGTATTCAAATTAAAACAACTATGGATTGGTATAATATCTTTTGGGGTACTGAAAATTTTATATTTCTTGTAGAAATAGCTATTCGTTCGGTGATTATGTTCTTTCTGCTTTTCACAGCTCTGCGTATCACAGGAAAACGAGCAGTAAAGCAACTTTCTATATTTGAGTTAATTATTATTATCGCCCTAGGTTCTGCTGCAGGTGATCCTATGATCTATAAAGAGATTGGTATCGTATATGCTTTAGTGGTTTTTATTATTGTTTTCCTTTCTTATTGGCTTATCACCAAATTGATAGAGAATTCGGAAAAAATGGAAAAAATCCTTGAAGGGAAACCGTATTGTATTATCGATCAAGGAAAAGCATCAAAAGAATCATTAAAACATAAAGAACTGGCAATGGATGAATTCTTTTCAATACTTCGACACGAACATATTTTCCATTTAGGACAAGTGGAAAGTGCCATATTGGAGACAAGCGGCGAACTAAGCATTTTATTCTATGATTCTTCGGATATAAAAGCCGGCTTACCTATATGGCCACACTATCTGAAGAAGAAAACTAAACAAATAGAATATTCCGCTACATATGCCTGTACGTATTGTGGATATACAAAAACTATGAAAGCGGGGGAAAGTAACATATGCGAGTACTGCAATAATAACAACGAATGGGTAGAAGCTAAAACAGGAAATCGTGAAAAATAAAGGTAGAGACTCAAATCTCTCCCTTTATAGCTTTAATTTCTAATTAAAAGTGTATATCGTAACAAGTTAGAAAACCAATAACATGTAATCTAAATTCATCAAGTACATGTTTCATCAGCTATGAAATTCACTCTATGAATCACTTTGTTTTACGTAATTTTGTTATCAAAATGATCGTTCAGTATTTGTTTAAAAAAATTTCATTAATAACCTTTATAATTTTAATATGTATATCAAATTCCTTCCCCACATATCGAG
>NZ_JAEPKU010000038.1 GCF_016652235.1 Dysgonomonas sp. Marseille-P4677 | reverse complement strand
CCAGTATACGGATATTGTCCGCCGATTTGTTTAGTAAGGTGATTGAATTCATAATATTCTATAAAAATTGATTTATGGATTTGCTTATAAAAAGTGACAAAGGTGACAACTTTTTCCTAATTTCTTTATCTGTTACCTTCTTTTGTTACAAGACCACATTATAACTACTGACTATAAAAAGTAATAAAAGTAACACTTTTTAGATACCTTTTATTTGTAACTTTTCAGTTATTAAATCTATAAAAGGACTATATATTAATGATCTAAGATTCTCTATATAGATAAAGATCCCGGAATATGCTATCAGAAAAAGCCCATAAAAAAGGAATCCAAATATAGTTTCCACTTTGAACGGATAATATATCTGGATTCCTCTGTATGGTAAATTAAAGTTTTATTTTGTAAACTCCGAAAGATTGTCCTTGAGTTTGAATATTCAAGATATTTCCATCCATTGTAGCTGTTGCTTTCGTTGGAGTAATGCTCAACGGAGTATCTAACGTATTAACTGCCTTTAGATTATTGTTTTGCATTACAACACAATCGCCAACGGTAAACGTTGTCTTCTTTTTAGTACCGGTTAAGGTTACTTTTATATTCTTACTTTCTGTTCCAGTGTTGGCTACCTTTACAATATAGCAATTTTGATCTTTGTCATAAACAGCCGATGCATAAAGATTTTCTTGTCCCGTAACAGCTTTTTTATCAGGCCATAATAAAGTCATCGTATTGGTTCCTTTATTATGGGCATAAAGTTGTTGCACATAATAATTCGGTGTTTTCATCATTTTCAGATTATCGAACCATATCATGTCAGGGCACCATTGCCATGCATCTATATGAGCAAAAAGAGGTGCATAAGTACACATATGGACTATATCCGCATTGCGTTCCAAACCTGTCATAAATGCTGCCTCCGAAAGGGCAGATAAGAAATTGTTTTGTTTTTTTGTAGGATGATCGTGTGAAGCATATTCTCCTGCAAATACAGCAGGACCTTTTCTATCATAGTTATCATAACGGGAAGCGTTATTGAAGAACCAATCCGGTTCTTTGTAATAGTGTTCGTCAACCAAATCTACTTTTAGTCGTTTCATTTCCGGCCATAAATAATCAAAGGCTTTTCCATCAGCAGAAGGACCAGAACTGCCGATTACTTTTATATTGGGATATTTAGCCCTCATTTCTTTTACGAAAGGAGCAAGGTGGTCTACATATTCCGGACCCCATTGTTCATTACCGATACCAATATATTTAAGGTTGAAAGGAGCAGGGTGTCCCATATCGGCACGTACCTTTCCCCACTTAGATGTTATAGGGCCATTTGCAAACTCTATTAGGTCTAGAGCATCTTGAATATAAGGAGCTAAATTACTAACCGGAACATGTGCGTGCTCGTCTTCATTCTGAAATTGACATGCCAGGCCACAACTTAATACTGGTAGTGGCTCTGCGCCCATATCTTCCGATAAAAGGAAGTACTCATAAAAACCTAGGCCGTAACTTTGATAATAATCAGGGAAAAAGCGATTTGTGAACGTGTAATGCCAGCGATTTTCATTTACAGGTCTGTTTTCAACTGGCCCGATTGTTTTTTTCCAATCATAACGTGTATCAAGGTCTGTGCCTTCTACAATACACCCTCCGGGAAAACGGAAAATGCCCGGATGAATATCTGTTAATGCCTGAGCCAAATCTTTTCGCAAACCATTTTCACGACCTTTATATGTGTCGGTAGGGAATAGCGAAACATGATCTACGGCGATAGAACCTTTTGATACTAAGAATACACGTAAGCGTCCTTTTTCCTCAGTTTCTTTGGCAGTCACTATCACCTGATGTTTTTGCCAATCTGTTGAATTTATGCTTAACTCTTCTGTCCCAATGATATTGTTTTTCGAATTGATAAATTCAATACGGATTTTCTGATCTTCTGTTGTTTTTTCCTTCTTGGCCCATACCGAGAAACGATAAGTAGCATCTTTGACAAATCCGATACCCCTAAATCCTTCATTCTCGATTCCTGTATGTTTATGGGCGTGTCCGGGATTGGATAATACAAGATAATTCGGATTTTTGTCGAAAGGAGAATTGTCTTTCTTCACTTCTACTTTGCCAAAAGTGTACCATCCCATTAAACTTTGAGGAAAGTCGAATGATCTGTTCTTTACTAATTCTGCATATAGCCCGCCATCTGCTCCGAAGTTTATATCTTCGAAGAATAATCCGTACATGGTAGATTGAATAGGGGCACCTACTTTCTTTGTATCCAATGTCAGTTCGTAGGTCTGTTGTGCAATTGCCGTTTGTCCAAAAGCTAAAAGTGCGGCAATGCTTACAATTTTACAAAAATTCTTTTTCATATTTTAATTTCTAAATTTTATTTGTTTCTATATTAGAATACGATAACAAATCCTCCGTTAGGTTGAATCTCAACATTCAATTTTCCGTTGTTGAGAGAAACTTGTTTCTGGTTAAAAGCTCGGTTTGTATCGCCATCTGTAATCATTGTTCCTTCTTCCTGAATATTTAATGCCGATAAGTCTAAATTCAACGATTTAATTTCTGTTTCTGCATTAATACCGGCAATATACCATTTATCTCCTGATCTGCGAGCTAGTACAGCATATTTCGCAGGGAAACCATCTATAAGTTTGATGTCATCCCATACTCTAGGCACATTCTTCATATATTCTTGCACATAGTCAGGTTGTTTAGCCATGCTTTCAGGTGTTTCTACAAAATGTTGGATACCTGATTGAAAGAGTACAGAAAGTGCGATCTCGAAGCCATTAGACGTTCTTTTCTGTATGCCTGGGATTTCTCCGAAACAGACAGGTGTAAAATCCATAGGGCCTACTACATTTCGGGCAAAAATTGCTGTTGCACAATGTTGAGGTGCCAAATCAGCTGTTTCTTGAGCGAAGGTTATGAATTCAAATCCTTTAATAGATTCTAACGACATTAAGTTAGGAAAGGTACGGCTCCATCCACGCGGAACCGTTGTTCCATGAAAGTTAATTAGTAATTTGTAGTCAGCAGCGTCTTGAAGTACATCATAATAATACTGGATAGCAGATGGTGCGTCTCCCGGCCAGAAATCAACTTTTATTCCTTTCACTCCCATTTTACTGATACGTTCGAATTCTGTGCGGCGAGCATCCTTTTCCAATAGTGCGCTTTTAGGAGTATAATGAGTTGTATTCCAGTCACCAGATGAATTATACCACAAGATTATGCCAACATTCTTAGTTTTAGCATAGTCTATCAGTTCTTGTATTCTGGCATAGCCGATACGTTTATCCCATTCTACATCTATCAGTACGTATTCCCATGTCATGGACGAAGCATAGTCGATATATTGTTTTTGACGGTCATAATTTACCGAATTATCTTTTTCTATGCCCCAACTCCATGCTGCAAGTCCCGGATTTATAAAATCGATATTTTGAATTCTACTTGGTTCGGACAGATCTGTAACTATTGTACTTTCAACTATGTCATTTAATCCTCCTAGCATGATAACACGCCATGGAGAATATAGAGGTAATTTTGAAATAGGAGTAACCGGATCGGTAGGTTTTACGCTTTCTCCTTGCTGAGGAAATTCGATAAAATACTCTCCGTTGGGGCTGCTTTGAGCCAAGCGTGTTCCACAATAAGATGGTTCTAAACCTGCTTCTGTGAGTAATACCCAAGTTTCACCTGTTTTATATAACGCAGGGAAACTCCATCCTGCTTTTTTAGGAGCTTCTGTTCCTACAGCTACATCTGTTATATAGTTATCTTCGTAGCTAGGACAGGTTTGTGCCCAGCAATTTTTTACATCATCATGAGGATGTAACCACGCTTTGGCTGAGGTCGCAAATTTGAACGATGTATTTTCTTTTTCAATTGTTTTTTCTTCAGTTGAAGTTTCACCGAAAGCATAGCGGAATGCAAGACCATTATCAGCCAAGTGGAAAGTAATAGTCATTTCTTTTCCTTGGGGATTTTTTACTCTTAAATCCCATTCGTTAGCTTTGAATTTATTATTTAAACGTTTTTCGGCGGGAGTAACATAGGTGCCCTCTACATTGCGCTTTGTGCCAATATTCACGACCTCAAGAGATGAAAAATCTGCATCATTTCTTACTAGCCCCAAAGTCGACGGTTCAATAACAGTTGCTCCATCTTTTTTTACCGTATACTTTAATACTTTAGTAGAGTCTTGATTTATCTCCACCGTTATTTTTCCATTCGGGCTTGTTAAAGTATTCTGCTCGGAGGAGCAGGATACTAACAAAGCAATGACGAAAAGAGGGAGTAATCCCCCTAATACTTTTTTCATAGGTTTTATTTATTTTGATTTAGTTTTTTTATCACTTTAGCAGGATTACCTACAGCAAGGCAATCGGCAGGAATATCTTTTGTTACTACCGAACCAGCACCGATTACAGAGCGATCGCCAATTGTTACCCCCGGACAAATAGTAGAATGTCCTCCAATCCAGCAATCTCTTCCAATTATAATAGGTTTGCATACTTCCCATTCTCTACGATTGGCAATATCTAAGGGATGTCCGGCAGTATATATATGTACTCCCGGTGCGATTAAAGTATTTGCTCCTATTTTAACGGTTCCACCATCAAGAATAACCGCTCCAAAGTTAATATAGACGTTCTCTTCGGCATATATAAGATCTCCATAGTCGCAGTAAAAAGGAGGTTCGAGATGTAAATTCTTCGCTGAATTAGGGCATAATTCATTGATTACGTCCTGAAATTTGTCTGTGTAATATTCAGTGGTATTAAGCTTGTGAAGTATTACTTTTATCTTTTTACGAAGATTTACCATTTCTTCCCCGTGTGCTGTATATCGCTCACCTGCAATCATTTTCTCTTTTTCCGTTTTCATAATGTATTCTATATTAGCAAAGGGGTATTAGTTTGTTTTATATAAGTGTTTTAAATACACTTGCAAGATACTATATAAGTGTAGTAGTTTACACTTATCAAAATATGTTGTATAACATTTTACTGATAATTTGATTATTCAAAGGAATACGAATGAGCTACCATATGTGTAAAAATAAAAGCTACTTTACAATCCCAGGATTGTAAAGTAGCTTTATGCATAGGACGTTACTATTTAGTTTTCTTACCCCAATAAGTCTTATTATTGCTACCATAGGCAGCATAAACAATAGTATGAGTTCGAGGAGTTGCTTCCCAATCTACTTCACGTTGAAGGTACAATTCTACGCCATTAACAGTCAATATTTGTTTGTCTGTATCATAACTCCAGGAAGAACCTTTCCACGTACCATCGGAAACACTATGTTCTGATACAAGTGTCATCAGAGAAGATTCCTTTTGTTTCCCATAGCTATATGACATATCTATATGTTCCCAATTACCGATCAATTCTTCTTCGGTGATAGGTACCTTTGGTACTGCTCCATAACGTTCAGGCATAACCAACGGCCACCCGTCTTTTGTCCAGCGAATGCTGCGGACATGCCCCATCATGATATTATTGTCTACACTTTCGGGTAAACGTCCTTGTGAAGAATAGTACCAATTACCCTTGCCGTCGTCGAATATTGCACAGTGAGAAATACCTACCCAACCATTGCTGTTAGCAAACTTATATGGATGGGTAACCACAGGAAGTATATTAGCTCCATCACTTACATTTGCTCCATCGATTCCCAAGTATGGACCGGTGATGCTTTTTGAACGTGCTACACGTGTATTGTAAGGAACCCCTACTGCATCGTAGGCAACAAACAGATAGTAATAATCCGTTTCGGGGTTATAAATTAGCTCGGGTCCTTCGCTTGCTTGCCAGCGGTCACCAGCTTTTCGAGTGTATATCGATTGTCCATATTCGGAAGGAACACTACCGTCAGCCCATGGTAGGCCTAATGCTTTTTTCGGCATACCAGTAGAGGCATTTAGTTCCATAGCTACTAAGCCGCTGTGCCATGAGCCATAAATTAGCCAATGTTCATTTTGCGCTGTAATTATATATGAAGGATCGATAGCATTCCATTTATAGTAACAGTTTGCCCAATCGTTGGCAGGGATATTGAAATTGAGGCCCTTGTCAGAGGCGTTGGTTACCACATACCCCTTGTCTACCCAACCACTATTATTTGCAGGATCGGAGTTTTCCATCATTCCTATAAAAGCACGCTCTCCCCATGTACCATCTCCATTGAGTAGTCCCGGGCAAACAATAGAATAATACATTCTATATAAACCGTTTTGTACTTTACGTACACAAGGAGCCCAAAAACCAAATTCACCCTCACCGGAACTTTCACTTAAACCCATTTCTTTACGTATTTCGTTTAGTTTGGGCAGTACCCATTCAGGGAGGTTCTTCATTGTTCCACCTAGATATTCCCAATTAACAAGATCTTTGGAACGACGTGCATGGAAATGTCCATCCACTGTATGTACATTACCATACGAGGCGTCGGTCTGATACATGTAGTAATAGTCGTCTTCGGCCAGAATTACCGAGGGGTCGTGTACATTAGCCAGATTCCATTGACTGCGCATATCCCAAGCGGAAATATCAGAATAATTATCGGCATAAGTAGGTGCTTTATACTGTGCCAGTTGTTCGTCTAGTGTCCCTTCATTGGTTAATACTTCTATTTGTGGCGAGTAGACGATTCCTCCGTTATATATACTAACAAAAGCCCGTACGTAATAGGTGGTATTACCTAGCAGACCATCGATTGTTGCAGTAAAGGTTTCATTTCCCTTTCCTATTATCGTCGAGTTGTAGATGTTCGGATCTGGAGTAGTGCTATAGCAAAATCCACGTTTCGAGAGTATTACATCGATCGCCGACAATAATGTTGTCTCTAATTGTACTGATGAGGATGCAATCTCTAGAATTTTTGGGGTTTCGATAATTACACCCTGCTCGCCAAAATCTTTATCATCGTCGTTGCACGCTCCGAGAAGGAGCGTACAACAAATTAATAAGCAAAGCCATTTATAATATTTCATAGTTTCCTATTTTCAAAGTTTATAACTTTTAGATAAAACTTATTTTGAGCCGGAAGAAAGATCCCAACCCGGATTCTGTTTAAGATTCGGCGCTTTTTTCACCTCTGCGTCAGGTAATGGGAAATAATAATTTTTAGGACTGCTGAATGCTCTGGTCGGATGCTTTTGTGCCGGACCGTAAGTATAGACTGTTGAGGCATCCGGAGTAACAGTAACGCCATATATATTGTACACCTGTTTGTAGCGTGGTAGATTCTTTTCGTTACTAGTGGTTTGATTGTCAAAAAGTTTCCATCTTCTTTCATCAAAGAATCTATGGTCTTCAAAACATAGTTCAATCCGTCGCTCGTTACGTATCCGTTCGCGTAGTTGATCTTTTGTCATGCCTTTGTAAGGAGGCATTCCCACCCGGGCGCGAACTTGATTTACATATTGGTAAGCCTGATCCGGGCCATAGGCTTCATTGATGGCCTCGGCAGCGTTTAGTAACACTTCTCCGTAACGGAAGATAGGACAAGCATGGTTATATGAAGATGGGCTTTTAAATGACATATTATTAAGGAATTTTTTTGTGTAATATCCTGTCAGTGTACCTCCATGTAATGCTTGATAATCCTGTCCGTCAGGATATGACACATCGACGGGTCTTTGTTCTTCTTGTAAAGGGTCGCCCCAAATAGATCCGTTACGTAAGATTGTTTGTTCTAACCGAGGATCGCGGTTTGCATATGGGTTCTGATCGTTATAAGTAGGGTCTTGATCGATAGGTAAACCATTGATGGTTTCATAACTATCAACTAAATTCTGTGTCGGATTAGTACGTCCGGTAGAATTTGCTGTTCCGCTAAATCCACAAGGTGCTAAAAATAGCTCGATTTCATAAGTACTCCAAACTGAACGTGTAAGAATATACTCATCATTATAATACGGTGTCGTTACAAAGCATTCGTAATAATTCTTGTTCGGATTATTATCACTTGTTGTATATAGTTTGTAGCGCTTACTTTGGCTATTGTTCTTTGTAATGAGGTCTTGTGCTGCTGTAGCTGCTTCCTTCCAATATGAAACATCATTACTTGGATTATGAAGGGCTGAGGCTCTATATAACAAAGCTCTGGATTTTAAAGCATAAGCCGCCGCTCCGTTTACACGCCCCCAGTTTTCATCTTCATTGCTGTAGCGATACGGTAATTTATCCTTTACAGCATCACATTCATCGGCAATCCACTTCAAAGCATCAGCACAACTAGTACGTGCTCTGTTCATTGTTTCTGTATCGCTTGGATCAAATACGATTGGTTGCCCGTTTTCATCATCACCGATAATAGGCACATCGCCAAACCAACAAGCTATATCGAAATGGAAGATAGCACGAAGCAAGCGAGCTTCAGCTATATTACGGTCGTAAAGATGATTGTCGTCGCCAACTTTTTCCGAATTTCCGATTACTGATTGGCGCGCATTTTTCATAAATTGGTTTGCAGCTCTGATTCCTTTAAAATCTTTCGGCCAAAAATCTTTCGCAAAAGGATGGTCCGTAGCAGAATAACTATCAGTAAGTACACTGTGATAGTAATGAACATCCCAGAAGGAAAGAGAATTGTCTGTCATACAATCGCGTGAGGCAGCTAGAAACTGACCATTATTGTATCCTGCAAATGGGTCCGGCAAATATGTATATATATTAGCCAGAAATCCTCGCGTATTCTCAAAGCTGCTAAATACCTGTTCGTCTGAAAGTGACAGATCGACTTCTTTTTCCAGAAAATCATTACAACTAAAAAGTCCTAATGTAAACAGGGCTGTAGCGAGATATATTTTAATCTTTTTCATCTTATATTCCATATTAGTTCTTTAATTAAAAGCCGATGTTGATACCAAATGAGAACGAACGAGTTTTGGGATACCACCAGCAATAACTCATTGGTTTCTCCGGATCCAGATCTTTAGGCAAATGACTCCAGTTATACAGATTATAACCACTGAAATATACACGACACTTCGTTAAATTTGCTTTTGCAATAAGCTTCTTAGGAAGAGAGTAACCCACTTCTATATTTCGTAATGACAGATAGTCTCCATTTACAATCCAAATATCATTCTGATAAGTTCCTGTACTGCGGTCACTATCGATAGGGTTAAAACCTCCATAAGTAGGACGAGGGTACGTCGCATTTATATTGCGTGAATCAGCCGGATTATCATTATAGTATCCCCAAGCTTTAGTTACCTCATGTGTTCCCATATTACTCCAACCTGAATAGCTCATAGCAGGCGACAAGAATACCGAGCGGTTCAGATAAGCTGTAAATACAGCACGAGCGTCAAATCCAGCATATTCAAATCCGAGAGTTACGGATGGTATCAATTCAGGAATTATTGTATAAGTATCCGGAAGCATATCGTTCGAATCAATCTGTCGGTCGCCGTTCAGATCTTTAAATACTGCTGTCCCTAACTGTTGGGCTCCATTTGAGGCTGTATTGTATGGATATTTCTCCGGATTGTCGATAGCATCTTGCTGACTTGATGCAACACGATTAGGATCACTTGCCCAACCATCGAATTTGTAAATATTCCATCCTCCGACACCGTTTGAGAAAGAACTTTCGTAAAGCTCGGCCACAGAGGTATAGTCTCGTATACGATCGCCGGTTTTACGTTGCCAAGGCACATTTGGTTCGGTTTCGTCCATCTCGGTAATCTTATTGGTATTATATGTCAACATTCCTTCGATAAAGTAGTTAACCTTTCCTATGTTGTCTCGATGTCCGATAGATAATTCGATTCCTTTAGATTCCACCTTCCCGTAAGAATCCTGAGCCACTGTAACACCGACTAAGCTAGGAATTGTGGAACGATCGACCAAAATATTTGAACGCCATTCTTTAAATGCATCTACCGAACCATATAGTTTCTTATTCCAAAAGTCAAAGTCTAAGCCTAGATTCAACATTTCGGAAAGTTCCCACTTATTGTTGTTACTACCGGCCAAACTTTCATAAATGCCCTCAATATTTGAACTGGAAGTACCAAAACTATATCCTGTCCCTGATTTATAGGTGCTTTGGTATGGATAACGATTAGCTCCTGTTGTCGACTGTCCCGATGTTCCGTATGAAGCACGAAGTTTGAGTAAATTCAGATTCTTGTTTTTCAGCCATGCTTCTTCAGAAGCTACCCAACCAATAGAAGTTCCCCAGAATGTATCCCAACGATCATCCGGTGCGAAGTTATCGCAACCCATATGAGAAATATTTCCGGAGAATATGTATCTGTTACCATATACATAAGTTGCTTGTCCGTTATATGACATAAATCTATTGGATGATGTATTGCTGTAATCGGTATTTTCAATTCTATTCACTGCATTTTGATAAGTTCGGAAAAACATACGTGCATTAACATTATGTTTCCCGAATGTTTTATCATATGAGAGCCCTGCATTGAAGTTTACATTATAGAAATTACTTCGTTCGATAGCTGAAGGATCTGTTAATGCCATATAAGAAGTCATTCTAGTCAAAGTGAACTCTGACGGATCTGTAACCAAAGCATTTGTGTAATCATAATAATAAGAGTTGATACTATTCCTTTGAGTGGACTCAAACACATCATAGGAGTCGAAACTCACCATTGCATTTGCTTTCAATCCGGAAACCAGAACTCCTAAATCTCCTGTTAAATTTACAGTGGAATATAGGTTCCGACGACGATTTTTTTCCTGACCTGATGAGGCAAGCAAACGTGCAGGATTATTGGCTGTACTCGAAGAATAAATTTGTCCACCCGGTGTGAAAACTGGCTCCATAGGGTTAGCTTCTACTGCGCCGAATGTTACTAAGTTAAATACACCGGTAGTCGGCTGCGTGATGTTGTCTATACGTCCGCCTAAGTCTAACGATACATTTAAATATTTATTTACATCTATGTCCAGATTTGAACGTAGGTTGTAGCGGTTCAGTACATGCTGTGTATTATAACCTTCATTATAGTTGGTCCATGTATCGTTCCACATACCTTCCTGACGGAGATAAGAGAATGATACATAATAGCGCGCACGTGCATTACCTCCGCTAATCTGCATATTTGTTTTATACATTGGAGCAGTCTCCCGATATAGCTCTTCGAACCAGTTTGTATTAAAATACTTATATTGATCTATACCGGATAGTTGTTCTCCTGAAGATACACGACGGTACATTTCTATTTGCTCGTTTGAATACATAGGGTCGAGTTTATCCAGATACCTGACCTGATTACGAGTAAGAGCCATATTGTAGGAATTCTGAGTCTCCATTCTGTTGCTCAATGTCTGGAATCCTATTTCCTGCGTAAAGTCAATTTTTGTTTTTCCTGCTACACCACGCTTGGTTGTAACCATAACCACTCCATTGGCACCACGCATGCCATATATGGCTGTAGCAGCTGCATCTTTCAATATGGTAATGCTTTCTATAGGAAACGCGTCTAAAAACGAAAGGTCTCTTTCTACATTATCTACAATTATCAGTGGACTACGTGCACCCTTGTTCATTGTGCGCAGACCACGTATATACATGGCCGTTTCTGTCCATCCCGGTTCGCTCGACCATTCATATGTTTCCATTCCGGTTACGGTAGAAGTAAAGGCATTTTGAAGCACCGTAATAGGATGCTTCTGTAGCTCTTCGCCGGTTACTACGGAAGTAGATTCGGTCATAAATTTCTTAGGTTTACGACCAAAAGGTACCGGCATAGTATGTGCATATTCGTCAAGATCGGCTTCCATCACGACTTGTAAATCGTTGGTAAATTCAGTAATGTCAGTGATAACATTTTTATAGCCGATACTGCTGACGCACAACTCATCATCTATTTTTACATTCTTTAGACTGAAATATCCATTCTCATCGGAAAGAGCAATACGGCTCTGTTCGGCTATATTTACTACTGCGCCGACAACAGGATTACCCTCGGAATCCACGATACGTCCTGTCAATACCTGCATTTCTTGTGCCCAGGTATTGCAGACTACTAACATCAGGACTCCCATCAACAGAAACTTACTTATCCCTGTTAATTTATTTATTATATTATTTATGCTTGTATACATATGTATTCAATTTAAGGATTACCAACCCGGATTATTTTCAATGCCTGTTTTCCAAACTTCCCCTTCCGGAATTGGATAGAGATACATTTTTTTCTCAAATACACGGTTCTGTGCTATCTTGCGCGTAATAGTTCCGTCTGTACTCACATTCACTCCATAGATAGGACGTGTCATAACTTCTACTGCTACATCCCAGCGACGGATATCCCAAGCGCGATGCTCTTCGAAGGCTAGTTCTATAGTGCGTTCTTTATGAATGAAATTACGCATATTGTCTTTAGACGAGGTCAGATCATTGCGATTCGCTATGTTACCACTAATGCCTGCACGGTGACGAATCTGGTCAAGCATATTGTATACTTCAGCAGTTGGACCTTGAGCCTCGTTCAGGGCTTCGGCATAATTGAGCAGTATTTCTGCATATCGGATGATAGTCCACAAACGATATGCACTTTGCGAATGCTCTGCGCTTAATATCGTTTCGGGAATATACTTGCGCACGTAATAGCCTGTAGGTGTCGCATTTGTATTTCCTATAGGATTGTCACGTTGTCCCAATACCACATTGATAGTGCCATTACCCCATTTAGCTCCATTGTATAAGACAGTTGCAGATAGACGAGGATCACGATTCGTCCAAGGATTTGCCTCACTGTAACCACTGGCGGTATTGATTTCCGGAGTAGCCGGGTTGCCTTTGTAAACAGGGGCTCCGGTTGCGTCATATTGTGTAAATGGAGAAGATCCATCAGCCATATCGTACATATCTACTAAGTTTTGAGACGGACAAAGGCCTCCATTACCACCTTCGCCCACAGGAGAATCGTTTTTAATTGCATCCCATCTGATGACGACATCGTTACGATAGAATATTACCTCTTTGTTATTTCCTGAGTATGCTGTCCTTAGTAAAGCGTTTGTATATGCCTCCACGCCTAATGGTTTCCCATTGGCATCAGCTACTTTAAATAGACTGAAATGAGAGCCATAATCGTCTATAAAACTCTTGGCCGCATCGGCAGCTTCTTGCCAAGTGATGCCGGATTCGGCACTATAGCGAGGGCTGGCCATATAAAGCATGATACGTGAATAAAGCGCGCGCGCCATAGGTTGTCCAATACGTCCCGCACGGCTTGAATTCCATGCATCGTCATAATTCATCAATCCGGTTTCACATTCATTCAGTTCTTTCAGAATAAAGTCTACTACATATTCTTTTACAGTCGGACGAGTCGTATAATTGCTTAATAGGTCACCGTCAGGGTCGAGAACTTCCGTTACCAAAGGAATAGGGCCGTAACGCAGGAAAAGCTCCCAGTAGAAGAAGGCTCGTAAGAAACGGGCTTCTGAAGTATAATTTAGTTTATCTTGTTCATATTGTGTTTCGCTCAAAGATGGCTCTTTGGGAACTTTTTCTATACGGGTGATAATCATGTTGCATTTACGAATTCCCCGATAATAATGTTCCCATGTGCCTGTAAGTTCTGATTCACCGGCTGAACTATAATAGTTACCAATATTGAATGATGTTCTTACTCCACCCGAAGAGTAGCTGGTCTGAGCGAGATCGGTTGTGGCGTCTAACCAAGAATCTTTGATCCGACAAGCACCATGACGCAGAAAGTTGTAAGTATCATAATGGAATTCTTCCATCAAGGTCCAGTCGCTGAATACTTCTTCCTCTGTCAGCTCATTACTAGGTTGTTTGTCCAGAAAATTGCCGAAAGCATCCTCACAAGAAGTCAGCAATATGACAGAAGATATACTCAACGCAAATAGGCTATATAATAATGTTTTCTTCATGTTTTATCAGAATTTAATATTTACACCAAAATTCACAGTTTTCATAATAGGATATCGGTTAGAGCCATTACTCTCAGGATCGGTTAATCCATCCAGATCGTCCCAGGTAATCAGATTATTGGCATTGAGGTATAAGCGGCAATCACTCATTCCTACTTTCTGGGCCCAATCGGTTGGTAGCGTATAACTTAATTCGATGTTCTTCAGGCGGACAAAAGCTCCGTTTCTAAGGAAGAATGAGTTCTGACGCTGATTGTGATCTCCATAATTATTATAATGTAATAATGGGTATTGAGCATTAGCCAAATTATAGGACTCGCTTTGAGCCGGATTCCAACGGTTAAGATGGTGTTCTTTCACTTTACCGCCATCTACAAAGGCATACATAGCTTCGGCATCGTAGTAGCGACTTACGTGGTCTACTCCCTGGAACATTACATTGAATCCCCAATTTTTATAGTTAAGTCCTAATGTCAACGCATACATATTTTCAGGAATATCACTGTTTCCAATATAGGTTTCATCTCTTTCGTCGATAAAGCCGTCTCCGTTCATATCACGATATTTCAAATCGCCCACTTGTACATCACCAAAGGTAGAAACTGGGAGATTGCCATTGTTTATATCAGCTTGTGTAACAAAGCCTTCACATAGTAAACCAAAATATTGGTTAATAGGATGTCCTTCACGTTTGCGATACTCCGTCTTGAGATTTGGTTCATCCATATCCAGAATTTCGTTGCGGGCATGGGAATAAGTAAGACCAATATAGTAGTTAAAATCTTTTCCTAAACGATCGTTATATTTCAATTCAATTTCGTAACCGCTATTTTTTGTTTTACCCAGATTCCCGGCTGCCATTGCAACACCTACCCATTGAGGACGAGTAAGGTATTCGGTTAATATGTCGTTACGTTTTTCGTAGAATAGATCGATATTTCCGTTCAATTTACTTTTAAATAGTCCAAATTCGAGACCTAGATTGTATTTGTGAGCGCGTTCCCAGGTAACTCCATAGTTCGGATATTGGGCTTCGTAGATACCATTCTTTCCTGTAGTGCCAAAGTAATAATTGTTTGATTTTTGAGACCACTTTTCTTCGTATAAGAAGCGTTGCCTTACACCGTTGACCTGATAAATGTCATTTCCTACTTGTCCGTATGAAGCACGAAATTTCAGGTTATCTAACCAATCTTGTGTATCTTTCATAAATTCTTCGTTAGCAATACGCCAGCCAAGAGAGAAAGATGGGAAGAATCCAAAACGTTTGCCACGCATAAAGTTTTCAGATCCATTGTATCCTGCATTGAATTCGGCAAGATAACGTCCATCGTAGCCATACGTAACACGGCCTACCAATCCTTGGTAGCGTTGAGCCAAATCGGATTTGTATCGGTAATCGTTTTGCATATAGAGCATCATGGCTGTTATGTCGTGCTTGTCGAATTTGCGGGCATAGTTTATCTGAGCTTCCATATAAAGTTTATAAATGGATTCGAATTTGCGCCAATCTTTCAAATCATCATTGCTGACAAGGGCTAATTCCGTATCTTTATTGAATTGGTTATAAGCATCAATAGAAGTATGATTGGCACGGTCGTTCAATTCATAAGTGGCGAATCCTGCCGAATAAAGATTGGTATGGTAATTTTCGTAGTCGAATGAAAGCATTGCTTTAGCACTTAAGCCCTTGGTTAGCTTATCCATTTTGTAATCTACGATGAAGTTAGTCTCGTTGATGGTATTTACCGCACGATAATAACCTCCTTCAGCCAACGCTGCTACAATGTTATTCTGATATTGTGAACTACCTCCATAAAGAGTCTTAGTGCTTTCTCCATTCTGTACTGTATAAGATACAGGGAATAGCCAGCCCGGAGTATGATTTAGTTGATAGAATATATCACTCTTAGTATCAGACTCCTCTGTATTAGAACCTTTACGCTCTTCGAAGCGGGTACCAAAATTTATAGAGAATGTTAAGTCGTTAGTCAGAAAAAAGTCGGTATTAGCCCTGAAGGCATAACGACGGAAATGGGGACTCGAACTATTGCCATACACATTATTACTCAGATTTTTGATCATAGAAGATTGATCGTAGAACTCGCCGGATGCATAATATCTCATACGCTTGGTTCCACCACGTACACTTACATTGTAACGCTGTGCAGGAGCAGAGCTTTTCAGTACTTCGTCATACCAGTCCACATTCGGATAGAGCATTGCATCTAATCCATTCAACTCACCAGCACTGGATTTTCGATACATTTCGATGTCACTTGCTGAAAATTGAGAAGGTAGTCCATCGTTAGCTAAAGCTTCTTCGAGCAGAGTCACTGACTCATAAGAATTGAGGTAAGTATCTTTGCGGGTCGGACTTTGAATTTGCCAGTTTGCGGTCAGGTTTACTTCCGGCTTTTGTTCTTTTCCTCTTTTTGTAGTAATCAACATCACTCCATTTGCTCCGCGAACACCATATACAGCTGTGGCTGAAGCATCCTTCAATACCGAAATAGTTTCGATATCATCGGGAGCAATTTGGGAAAAAGGACGTTCTATTCCGTCTACTAAGATGAGGGGTTGTGCATCGCCAGCAAAAGTGGCACGTCCACGTATATAGATTTGTGCATCATCCGCACCTGGCGCACCGGAACCCTGTGATGTGACAACACCGCTTATTTTTCCGGCAATAGCCTGTGATACATTTCCAGAAGGTGACTGTAGCAAATCTTTGGAGGTTACTTGCGAAATAGCTCCTACAACGCTTTCTTTCTTCTGTGCACCATAGCCTACTACTATCACTTCACCCAACATCTCAGAATTTTCTCTTAGTATTACATCTATAGTCGTTTTTCCTTTCAGGCTTATTTCTTGTGCCAGAAAGCCTATGTATGAGATCTGTAATGCAGAGTTATCGCTGCTTACTTTTAATGTAAATTTTCCGTCATCATCGGTAATGGTACCATTAGTTGTTCCCTTTTCGACTATACTAGCTCCAATAATGGTTTCTCCGGTAACATCTTTCACGACTCCTGTCACTTGCTTAGATTGCGCCCATGCATTCTGTCCAACCAACATTAAGACAACTAGAGGCAGCAATCGTAGGAGCAAATTGCACCACGATACTTTTCCATTTGTTCGTTTATTTTTCATATATAGTATTATTTTTATTGTTACTTAAGTTCAGCATTTAAGAATGGATAGTAGCCTACTGTGCGCATATCCAGACTGGCTAATTCTACTGTAAGGAATGTTCCTATATCGGTTGTCGTAACTCCTTCGTAAAAGAATGTATAGTCTCCAAGTTTCACGCCATCAGCAGTTGTCACTTTTGCCGTCATATCTATTCGATTTCCGCTACGTGTGAGGATAATCATACAATATGCACCTTTCATTTGTTTGCTGAAATTATCAAAGTCATAACTTGTTGATATATTACCACCTGCATAATTACTATCTCCCCAACCGTATGCGTCGGCACGTAGTACGAAGTATTCAGCATAACCTGCTTCTCCTCTATCTTTACCATTGGTAACAACCAAAATCCAGTTATTCCAATTACTGCCTCCATTGGTGTTGTTATAGAATGTATATACAAAAGGTGAAGTGGTACTTCCGGTGATTTTAGAGAAGTTTGAGAAATATGACCACCAGCCTGCACTTAAATCTGCCGGACCAACCAGATAGGTGTTCGAAGCGTATTGCTCGCCTACATATACGGTTTCTGGATCTATTTCAAGATACGATCCGTCTACAGTTAGGAATGCACCGATAGTACTTGTTATATTTCCTTCGAAGAAGTAGTTCATTGTGTATACGGTGCCATTTGTAGTGGTTGTTACTGCAGTAACATCTATCCGGCTATCAGTCCGTTTGATAGTTAGGTCTACATATGCACCGTTCATATCAGACTTAAAGGTATCCCAATTGTAATTTGACATTATATTCGTGTTTGAAGAACTAATGTTTTCCCAAGCATCGGCACGCAATACGAAATATTCCGCATAACCGCTTTCATCTCTGTTTTTACCGTTGGTAACGGCCACAACCCAGTTGTTCCAATTGTTCTTATCGTCATTATAGTTGTAGAAACCGAAGTGCATAGTTTGGTTACCTTGCATTGTTACCAAGTCGGAGAAAGCTGACCACCAAGGGGTAGACATATCCTCGTTACCTATAATAATATATTTATTTTCCTCTTCCTCACCTCCTGTTCCCGGTACTTTTATTTGGTTATCGGTAATTTGATTGCGATAAATAGTGAAATCGTCTAACATCCACTCTTTGGTTTCGGTATCCGAGCCATAGCCTAAGTATAGGTTGGGAGCAGAGGCCATAAATTGTACAATCTTAGAGAAGTCAAAATCTGTTACTTTTGTATCTATTTTTTTCTCTCCATCTACAAATATGGCATATCCATCGTTGCGTATAGCCATAGCTACATAGTGCCATTCATTTTCACTGAGTAATCCCGTTTTATATATGGATGGATTATTGGTTTCGTATTTTCCGTCAACGCCATCATAGGAAAGCCAACCATTAGCAGTAAAGAAAAATTTTTGGTTCCCATTTTCGTTTTGAATAGAAAGAAGTGCACCTTCCAGGTCTTGACTGGATTCTTCATCGGTTTGAGTAATTTGCTTCATCCAAAAAGTAAAAGAAACTCCATTTTGTACAGTTACATTATTTAATGGATTATCGATACGTGCATAACCATTATTTAAGTGCAAGACTTGACTGCTGTGTCCTTCGTTTTCAGTCAGGGAAGGTGTATGACCATTATTGTAAGCAAAAAGTTCAAAGATTGAAGGATCTATGTCTTCTTCAAATGAGTAAGTAATTAGTTTTTCCAGTTTTGGATAAACCTGATTGCCTGCCGGGGGATCCATTTCACCCCAATTCTGGCATGAAACAAGAATTGCGGTCATAAACCCGACGACAATACTGTAGGATAGAAATCCTTTTTTAACGATAGTAAAATTCATAGTTTCATTTAATAAAAGGTTAGATTAACTCAGTTTATTTTTGATAAAGGGTATACGGTTTTATTTTATCCGTTTGCCCCAAATAGAGTATCCTTTGGGATCAATGCCTGTAAACAAAATTGTTTCGGTCTGGTTTTCCCAGTCTTGCCCCATAAACACATGAACATTTCGGAGAGTATCAGAAATGTTTAGGGTCAATTCATCTTTTTTATTGAAAGACCATTTTCCGGTTAAGTCGCCACTTAAAGACAAATCCTTATTTAATGCAATTATTTTAGATTGATTTTCTTCTCCTTCCTCCAAATGATTTTCGCCCCATAAGATTTGTCCTGCAAATAGATCTCTTGATGGTACATCTCCATGGATAACTAATATTTCCCAATTACCAACAAGGTCATTTTCTCTTATGGATTGTTGAGGTGTATTTGTGTATCTTTCCGGTGATACGGTAGGCCATCCATCAGTTGTCCAATAGATATTTCTTACATGAAGGGTCATCATATGGTTCTCAGGGCGTAAACGCGCCTGATGTGCCAAATAGTATTTTCCATTTTTATCTGTGAATACACAACAATGAGCTGTTCCGGCCCATCCTATATGATTTTTGAACTGATAAGGATAGGTCAGTATTGGATAGTTGTCTGTCTCCTCCCGCATATCTATACCGAAAAAATCGGTAAATGGACCTTCGGGATTCTCGGAACGACCTACCCGTACGTTATAGGTTGTCATCAAAGGATCGTAGGATACAAAAAGGAAGTATTTCTTCAAATCCGGATTATAAATGATTTCAGGAGCCTCAATATTATTTTTACGTCCGTCGAAACGACGTGCTATTAAGTGCCCCTGATCCATATCTTTTAGTGTTAGTCCCGTTTCAGGATTTAATTGTACACAGTGTAATCCACCAAAGTATGAACCATAATGCATCCATTGTTCGCCAGTTTCAGGATTTGTAACAATACTAGGATCAATTGCGTTCATTACATCGCCTTTTTTTGTTCGGACTACACATCCTTTCAGTGTCCAAGGCCCTTCAGGACTAGGCGACTCAGCCATTCCTATATAAGAAACTTGTTTGGCAAAAGCAGATACGCTGTAATACAGCCTGTATTTACCTTTGTGTTCCAATATATATGGAGCCCAAATATTCGAAGCTCCTTTTCCTTCATTGTTGGATAATACCCATTCTTTAGCCTCTTGAGGGATTTCCTTGAAGGCCCATCCTGCAAATTCCCAATTGACAAGATCTTTTGATTTCCGTACTTGTATGTATCCGAAAGGCAAACTATCTGTTTTGATAGCTGTACTGTCTTCTTTATAGATAGCGTCGGTCGAATACATATAATATGTATCGCCTACGAGTAGACAAGACGGATCGTGCACGTTGTATGTACCCCATTTTTTATAATCTTTCATCGCCGAAATACTGGAATAATCATCAGCCCATGGATTGGGATTAACCCTCGGTTCGAATGGCTTTGATGAACATGCGGCAAAAAAGATACAGCATTCTAAAATCAGAATATTGAAAATCGTTTTCATTTAGCCTAAAGTTTATTTGTTTACTTTATCTCAATTGTTACCAGAGATTTAGCTGGCATCTTTAGGGTTAGGGTGCCATCTTTTATTTTTGCTTCTTTGAAGTCTTTTAAGACTACTTCGTTAGGTTTCGCAAAGGTGTTGTGATAGCTTGTACCGGGTGCTGTAATTATATTTCCGGAAACAGAATTGGTATTTTTTAAGTCTTTAATATTGCATGTGATGTCAATAGATTGATTAGGATCGATGTTCACAAATGAAATATGGATTTTCCCATCGCTATCTTTCGAGGCAGATGCCGATACAGATTTGATTTCTTTGCCCAGACGGCTATAAGAAGGGCTTATTATGTCGATAGGCAGCATCGTTGCATCTTGGTGTACCTTATACATGTCGAATACATGATAGGTAGGAGTCAATAACATTTTATCTCCTTCTGTAATGAATAGTGCTTGCAATACATTCACGAGTTGTGCTATGTTCGCTATTCTGACCCTATCGCAATGTTTGTGAAAAATATTAAGGATAGTCCCTGCTAATAAAGCATCTCTTAGCGTGTTTTGCTGAAAAAGGAATCCCGGATTAGTTCCCGGTTCCACATTGTACCAAGCACCCCATTCGTCGACTATCATAGCAATGTTCTTCTTTGGATCGTATTTATCCATTATAGCGGCGTGTTTTGTAACTATTTCATCCATGCGCATACCATGTTCTAATAGAGAGAAGTATTCATCCTCATTGAAGTTTAAGGCATTTCCTTTGTTCTCCCAACTGTAAGTGAATGTATAATTATGTACGGAAACTCCTGACATCATATGATGAGGGATATTCTTCATCATGATTTCCATCCAGCGATAATCATCCACATTAGGACCTCCGGCTACTTTGTATAGTTTGTTTTCGCCATAGTTGCGACAGTAAGTAGCATAACGACGATAATTCTCAGCATAGCCTTCAGCAGTCATATTGCCTCCGCAACCCCAGTTTTCGTTACCTACACCCCATAAGCTTATTTTCCATGGTTTTTCGCGTCCATTCTTTTTTCTCAGATTAGACATAGGACTTTCTCCATCAGATGTAATATACTCGACCCATTTAGACATTTCTTCTACTGTACCGCTACCCATATTTCCACATATATAGGGTTCTGTTTCGAGAACTTCGCATAGGTTAAGGAACTCGTGTGTGCCAAAGCTATTGTCTTCAACAACTCCTCCCCAGTGTGTATTTACCATTTTAGGGCGATTGGCTCTGTCACCAATGCCATCCATCCAATGATATTCGTCAGCAAAGCATCCTCCGGGCCAACGAAGATTAGGTATCTTTATGTGTTTTAGTGCATCTATAATATCTTTACGTACCCCGTTTATGTTTGGGATATTAGAATTCTCTCCAACCCAAAGTCCGTCGTAAATACAATGTCCTAAGTGCTCGGAAAAATGGCCATAAATGTGCTTGTCGATTTTATACTTTCCTTGATTTGTATTAACGACCATTTCTGCTTTTTGCTGCGAGAAGGCCATTATATACATAAATAAAAATAAACAGAGTAATAAGTTCTTTTTCATGATATATTCATATGTTATTGGTTGTTAATTATAAGTTAAGCGTGCTGTGAGAGTGGCAGGTATTAGACAACTTTATCGTGTGTATTGTTATGTATAACACCTGCACTCTTCTATCTAATGCCTGATACCCCTTCTGATATCACTTCTTGACTTTATGGAAAGAAATATGAATTTTAAAAGTTTCATGGTTTAGCATATTTTATCTCTTCAATTAAGAGTGCATTTAGATTAAGTAAGTTGGTTAACTTTGCTAGAATTATGATTTGTACTTTTAGCAAATATATGTATGAATGCGTCATTCAGTGGTGGACAAACTTCCAATAAAGGTGGATGAATGTGCATTTAGTGTAAAAAATACGTTTCTAAAATATTATTATTAACTTTACTATACCAAAATCTATAGCAATGAAGAATATACTCACTATTATTATATTTAGTATTACTGTATTTTTAGCCTCTTGCCAGTATTTGGAGGCGCGCAATAGCATTTCTTCTAAATATATATTTAGTACACTTACAATCGACGATGGGCTTCCTCTCAATTTTATAGATGATATATTTAAGGACAGCCGAGGTTTTCTATGGTTTGCTATCCAGGGAGGAGGTTTATGTCGTTATGATGGATACGATTTTATAACTTTCAATGTAAATAGTTTTCCTATTTCTCTCAAAAGTAATTTTATACGCAAGGTTCAAGAAGATGACTTTCATCGTCTATGGATTCTTTCGGATGCAGGTATAGATGTAATCGATCTTTATACGATGCAGAGAAGTAAAATTGTTATTGATAGTAAGTTATTAGAGAAAATACTGAATGTATCGGCGACATCCATGCTGAAAGATACCCATGGCAATATTTGGTTTATATCGAAGGACGCAGTATATAAAATAAATTTCAATTCTTCCGGTTCAATTAATAACATAGTTTCTTCAAGAACAGAATTGCCTACACAGTCTTCTTTTACTACAATAAATAGAATAGATAAGGAGATCTGGGTCGGGAGGAACGGTTCTATTTTTCGGGTTTTAGAAGCTCAGTCAGAAGAACTTGTTTTGAGCCCAATATCTGATCTGCCGGTAATCGGAGAGAATTTATTTATATACTGCATAGTAAAACAGAATAATACGATATGGGTCGGAACCGAATCCGGGTTAATTAAGTATAATACGAGGGATAAATCATCTTATAGCTATGTTTCAGATATTAATAAGAGTGCATCGATAAGTCATAATGTAGTTACAGATATTTGTGAGACTAATGATGGTGCATTGGTTGTTGCGACGCTTCGTGGTCTAAACTTTTATAATCCTGAGATCAACGGATTTGAAAGAGTGTATCATAACAACTCTCCTTTTTCTCTTAATAATGACTTTGTGAATTGTATGCTGGCAGATGGAAACAATTTATGGATTGGAACCGAGGCCGGAGGCATAAATAAGATGACATTGCGTAAATTGGATATTAGAAATTATATGCATAGCAATGACAATCATTCGAGTCTATCTCCTAATCCGGTAAATTCAATTATAGAGGATAGGCACGGAGATTTATGGGTAGGAACAGTAGAAGGTGGTTTGAATAAAAAGCATAAAGGTCAGGATGATTTTGTTCATTATACGATGAATAATAGTGCATTGACTCATAATTCCGTTAGTGCATTGGAGGAAGATTCCAGTGGCCGATTGTGGATTGGTACTTGGGGAGGCGGTATAAATACTATGACTTTGTCATCGTCTCTTCAAGCCCATATTAAGACTATGCCAATAAATCATAATTATATTGCCGTCTTAAAAAATGATTCTATAAATAATGGGATGTGGATTGGGACTAATAGGGATATTGTCTTTTTTGATTATGAAACTAATAGTGAAAGGAGGCCATTGCCGGAAAGTATGACTCGTGATATAATGGGAGTACTTGGGTGTTTTATCGATCGTAATCAGCAATTATGGATAGGAACATCGAAGGGGGTAATACTTATTGATCTACTCCATTTTGATCGTTCGGGTTTTAAGTGTCCTGCACAATATTTTACAATTGATGATCCGGCTGTAAATAAATTGATGCTGAATAGTGTAACATGTATTTATCAGTCAAAGGATAATACTATCTGGATTGGAAGTAATGGATACGGGATATGTAAACTCTTAGGTGAAAATGGGGTATACACCTGCCAAACATATACTACTACTGAAGGCTTAGGGAACAATGCTGTCTATAGCATTCTCGAAGACGAAGAAGGTATGATTTGGATTAGTACCGGGCGTGGCATATCATGTTATAACCCTTCTACTGATCGTTTTGTAAATTACACTAAGAATGATGGATTAATCAATGATCAGTTTTATTGGAATGCCGGATATAAATCGCCTACCAGTAAAATACTCTATTTTGGGAAAATAGAAGGATTGATAGAATTGAATGTAAATAAGGAATCGCAAGAGGTTGAGCATAGAAGGGTTGTATTTTCAAAACTACAGATTCTGAACGAAACTGTATGGTTTAATAAAGGGAAGTATATATCATCTGATATTTCATATGCAAGTAAAATTATATTACATGAACAGGATAAGTCCTTTTCTGTGGAGTTCTCCGCATTAGATTATGAGAATCCTTCTACTGTAGCTTATTCTTATCGTTTGCTGGGCTTTGATGATAAATGGATCGATGTTCCGGCTAGTCGCCGTTTCGCCAGCTATACAAATCTGCAGCCAGGGTCGTATACTTTGCAAGTCAGATGTATGTCGAAGGCTTATGATTGGTCGGGAGATATTGCGGAACTCGAAATAGTAGTGCATCCTTTCTTTTATAAGACAGGATGGTTTATCAGTTTATTGACGCTTCTGTTAATATTATTAGCGATGCAGCTCTATCGATGGAGAGTCAATTCCTTAAAAAAACAGCGAGAAATATTGTCTCGAAAGGTAGAAGAACGTACTCTTGAGCTTAAAGAACAGAACGATATCCTTGTAACTCAAAATGAGAAGATTTCCTTTCAGCGCCGGCAATTGATAGATATGTCGAGGAAAGTACAAGATGCAATGGCAGATAGAATGTCTTTCTTTACTAATATTACACATGAATTCAGAACTCCTATAACATTGATTATAGGCCCAATAGAAAGAGCTCTTAAATTAAGTGAAAACCCAAAGGTCATAGAACAATTGCAATATGTGGCACGTAATTCTAAACATCTGTTGTCTTTGGTTAATCAACTGATGGATTTTAGAAAGGTTGAATCTGAAGGGTTAGTTATTTCTCCGGTTGGAGGTAATCTGTTAAGCTTTTTAGATGAGATATTAATTCCGTTCGAATCATTTGCTGACGAACGTAATATAAGTATAAAAAAGGTATTCAGAATGGCGAATCCTCGGGTTATGTTTGATGAGGAGGCAATGCGTAAGATCGTATCTAATCTATTGTCGAATGCTATTAAATTCACTCCGGATGGAGGGACGGTGACCATATATGTGTGTGCGTTAAAGGGTGGAGAGACTAATAAGAATAAGTTGTATATATGTGTGCAAGACTCGGGATTGGGCATAAAAGAAGAGGACATCAATCGTATTTTTAATCGCTTCTATCAATCGGAAGAACATCTTAAATATCCTGTTTATGGACAGAGTGGGACAGGAATTGGCTTGTATTTATGCAAGAATATAGTAAATCTGATGGAAGGAATTATCTACGCCCGTAATAATCATGTGAGAGGAGCTTCTTTTAGGATAATATTACCATTGGTATTCGAAAGTATTAATGAAGAGGTGATAACAGATGAAGAAGTTATTATTCCATTTCAGGAAATAACAGAGGGAACACCTTCAATATCGGACGAACTTCAAATACACAGTGAGACAATTCTGATTGTAGAAGATAATATGGATATGAGGAAGTACATAAGTTCAATTCTTTCCGGCTGTTATAGTGTGGTAGAAGCTGAAAATGGAGAGAAAGCTTTAGCTATATTACAGTCTGCGCGTATCGATTTTATTATCAGCGATCTGATGATGCCTGTTATGGATGGTTTAGAGTTGTCTAAAAGAGTGAAAGCTGATTTTACCCTGTCTCATATTCCTTTTTTGATGCTTACAGCCAAAACATCGCTCGAGACACGTATAAGTAGTTACAGAATGGGATCTGATGAATTCTTAACAAAGCCTTTCGATGAAGAGTTATTATTGACTAGGATAGATAATATACTTAAAACACGTAAGGTTTATCAGCAAAAGTTTGGCTTATATATGAATATAGATGAGTTGAATATTGTAGAGGATTCTGCCGATGAGAAATTTTTGAAGAAGGCTATAGAAATATTGAAAGAAAACTATACCAATACCGAATATGAGGTGAGTGATTTTATAAATGCAATGGGTGTAAGTAAAAGCTTACTTAATAATAAAATGCAGATGTTGGCGGGTAAGTCGGCAGGGCATTTTATTCGTGACTACCGTCTTAATATTGCGCGTGAATTGATTCTGAGGAATAAAGGGAACAAGAATATTTCAGAAATTGCATACGAAGTAGGGTTTAATGATCCAAAATATTTTACACGATGTTTCACCAAACATTTTGGTATTGCACCCAGTGCTATGGCAAAAGGTGATGAGTAGAACTGATTCTTAGTTTTTATACTGCAATAATATCTCTCTATATTATTTAAAGATTGAAAAGGACTATTGCCTTTATAATTGTTTTGAATCATTAATACTAGAGAATAAAGAATAAAAAGTCCTGCTATTTGGTTAGCAGGACTTTTTGTAAAAACGTGTAAAATAATATGTAATAATCTAATCTCTTACCAGAAATAGAAATAGAATGCCGCACAAAGGGCTACAACACCAAGCGATGCGATAACATCCCATTTGTTCCAGCTTTTTCCAATAACTTTCTTATAGTCGTCAGTAAAAGTGATCGCTTCTATTTGCTGAGCTGTCGGTTTCGCAGTGAAAAATGACACAACAACCATCAATAATACGATGAAGACAAGTAACCATATTTCAAAGATAAGCCAGTTTGTTTGCCAGAACCAACTAGTGTATTCCCAATACCAACCGGTCATTACATCTTTACCTGTATTTGTAAAGATATTGGTTAGCAAACGTACCATACCGATAATGAAGCCCACTATCATTCCTACCTCACCAGCCTTAGGAGTAATCCTTTTAGAGAATATACCAAGTGCGAATACTGCTACCATTGCTGGGGCAAGAAGCGATTGAATTCCTTGCAGATAGTCGTAAAGGCTACCAAGGCTCATCATGACAGGTATCCATACAATACCAAGTATTACTACAACAATTGTTGCAATACGACCTACCAATACGTATGTATCTTCAGTTTTATTTTTGAACATTGGCTTATAAAAGTCCTCTGTAAATAGTGTAGCGCAAGAATTAAAGAATGCTGCTAGAGACGCAACCAATGCTGATATAAAACCTATTGTAACAATCCCTTTTACGCCGGCAGGTAATACAAATTTAACCATTGAGCCAAAGGCTGTATCAGGATCATCTAATGTGAATCCGCTATCGGGACGTGCTGCTAATGCTGCAGCTACCATACCCGGTATCAAGAACATAAATACAGGCAATAGTTTGAAATAACCGGCAGCAATAGTACCTCTACGTGCACGTTTCATTACTACGTCGTTATCTTCACCTTTGCGTTGTCCAAGTACACGTTGAACGATATGTTGATCGGTACACCAATACCAAAATCCAATAATTGAAGCTCCGATAAATACCCAAAAGCCGGGATATTCATCATATAACGGATCTCCTGTGTTGAAATGGAACATATGATTTGTTCCGTATGCAACACCATCAGCTCCAACATTCAGCGTCTTAGAATATTCAATCATTGCAGCCCAACCGTCAGGAATGCTACCGCCTCCAAGCGCAGACAATCCTAAGAAAAGTACAAGGAATGAACCTGCAATAAGTATAGGTGTTTGAATAGCAGACAGAGTCATCACACCTTTCATTCCTCCCAAAACAGTAAAAATACCAGTTAAGACTATTAAGCCGATTGCTCCATACCAGAATGGTAAGCCCAAAAGGCTCTCCATGAAGATGCCACCGGTAAAGGCTGTAACACTCACCTTTGTCAGTACGTATGCAATAAGAGTGATAATTGATAACCACGAGCCTGTAGCCGGGGTATAACGATATTTGAGGAAGTCGGGCATTGTGATGATTTTACCCATCTTGTTATTCATAAGTTGATAGAATGGTACGAATAGCCAACCTAAAATGAGGATCATCCAACCTTGCATTTCCCAATGAGCCATACCCACACCGGCTTTTGCACCTGTTCCGGCAAGCCCGACAAGGTGTTCCGAGCCTATGTTTGCTGCAAAGATAGCCGCTCCAATGATATACCAAGGTTCCCCTTTGCCAAATAGGTAGTCTTCGCTATTGGCTCCCTGTTGCAAACGTTTGTCTTTTTGTATCGAGCGCCATACAGCCCACGTTACAGCTATTATCCCGACGGCTATGATAACCCAGTCGAGCCATATAAATTCGTGAGAATTCCAATTCATAGTATGAATTAATTTGTTGTTTAAGAGAATAATTCTGTTTCAGTAAATTTTCCTAACGTCTGATATTTAGCATATAGTTTCATATATACCTCATGTTTTTTCATATCAGGTTTATATTCGAAAGCAAAGCCTTGTCCCATTGCTTTCTGTGCGGCTTTGATATTTGGGTGAATACCAGCTGCAACAGATGCAAACATAGCAGCACCGAATGCACAGGCTTGTTCCGATTTTGCTACTTTTATAGGCATACCAAGCACATCGGCCAGAGTCTGCATAACTAAAGGTGATTTTAAAGAAATACCACCAATGCCGATTACACTATCTATTTTGATCCCGTTTTCGAGGAAACGGTCAACAATAGCCTTAGAGCCGAAAGCAGTTGCTTCTACCAATGCCTTAAATATTAGCGGAGCAGAGCTTGCCAGATTTAAACCTGTAATTGTGCCTTTCACCATTTGATTAGCATCAGGGGTACGTCGTCCGTTCATCCAGTCTATTGCTAATACTGAGCTTTCTGTAGTTGGTATTTTTTCAGCTTCTTTCGATAAAGCAGGAATCATTTTATCTAAAGCCTCCTCTATCAATTTATCTTTTGTAGTCTGATCTACTAAAGTAGATTCTTTTAATATATTTTCGAAAGGCCAAGCTAATACAGATTTAAACCAGGCATAGATATCTCCAAAACCCGACTGTCCGGCTTCAAGACCGATCATTCCCGGAATAACGGAGCCATCTACTTGTCCACAAATACCCGGAACAAGTTTTCCATGCATATCTTCGTATGATGCAACCATAATATCGCAAGTAGACGTTCCTATTACACGAACAAATGTATTAGGCTCTATTTCAGCTCCTACGGCACCCATATGACAGTCGAAAGCACCCACACCTACAGCCACATTAGTAGTAAGTCCTAATTTTTCTGCCCATTCGGGAGTAAGGTTTCCTACTTTTACATCGCTGGTATATGTTTCGTGAAACAATCTTTCTCTAAAACCTTTCAATTCGGGAGCTACTTCAACAAGGAATTCTTCAGTCGGTAAGCCATCCCATTCTTTAAGCCACATAGCTTTATGTCCTGCAGAACAACGGCCTCTTATTATATCTGCCGGTTTTGTTGTTCCTGTAATCAATGCAGGCATCCAGTCACAATGTTCGATCCAGCTATATGCATCATTTACTATCGATTTGTCTTCTTTTAGTACATGAGCTATTTTAGCCCAAACCCATTCGCTAGAGTATATACCACCTTCATAAGCTGTATAATCTATAGGCCAACGTTTAGCAACTTCATTTATTCTTGCAGCTTCTTTTATTGCTGTGTGATCTTTCCATAGTATAAACATTGCATTCGGATTTTCTGCAAATTCGGGACGCAATGCTAATATCTGTCCATCTTTATCTATCAGGGCAGGTGTAGATCCGGTGGTGTCGAATGACATTCCTACTACTTTTTCGGCTGTTCCTACCGGAGATTTACTTAAAGCTTCTTTTACCGATTCTTCTAAAGCTTCAATATAGTCGAGAGGATGTTGTCTGTACTGATTGTTTTGTGGATCACAATATTTTCCTTGCATCCATCTTTTATAATATTTTACCGATGAAGCGATTTCTTTTCCGGTTTCCGCTTCTATGATTACCGCCCGACAAGAGTCTGAACCGTAGTCAAGTCCGATTGTATATTTCATGATATTAGTTGTTTTTTGAGGGTGTACAATTTTCAAATCTTTAAATAAAAAATAGGGCACCGAGAATAATCACTACTCACGGTACCCAGAACCTTAATTTAACGATTTATTTAATAAGTAGTACACTTCATTTACTTTCAACTCAAATTTAAAGTTGTTTATAGTTGTGTCTTTATCGATAGTCACCAATTCGATATCTGCGATGTCCGCATAGTCTTCTAGCATCTCGGTCGTAACAGAGAATGAGAAGCTTGAATGGTGAGTGCCTCCTGCCAAAATCCATGCTCCGGCTCCTATTTCAAGATTAGGCATTGGTTTCCATAATGCGCAAGCTACAGGTAGTTTAGGCAGTGGTTTTGGTTCTACAACTTTCACCTCGTTGACGATCATGCGGAAACGGTTACCCATATCTACTATCGTAGCAGCTACACCTTCTCCTTCATGAGCTTGGAATACTAAGCGGGCACATGTACGAGCATCGCCGATTCCTAAGAAATGAACTTCTATACGAGGTTTTGTTCCTGTTATATCAGGGTTTATTTCTAGCATATGCGATTGCAGGATAGTACTGTTTTCTCCATCGAAATTCAGTGTATAGTCTTCAAGGAACGATTGTCCGCCCGGTAAGCCTTTTCCCATAACCCACATTGTACGAACCAGTGCGGCCGACTTCCAGTCTCCTTCTGCTCCAAATCCGTAACCTTCAGCCATAAGACGCTGAGATGCAAATCCCATCAATTGTTTCATGCCTTCCAATTCGTTGAAGCTAGTAGTAAATCCTTTAGCTCCTTTGTCTTGAAGGAAACGACGAAGACCTATTTCCTGAGCGGCTGCATCGCGGACAAACTGGTGTTTTTCTGCTCCTTTTTTGCAGTCGTCAGCAAAATCATATATTTTTTCATATTCGGCAATAGCAGCATCGATTTCAGCATCTGTTACTGCTTCTACATATGGTACTAATGTGGCTATAGGAGCATTGTCTACATGGTAGCCTAATCGTAGTTCTGCTTCAACCTTATCTCCGTCTGTTACTGCAACATTATTCATATTATCTCCGAAACGAATAATAAGCATATCTTGCGAATCGGCCCAACCGGCACAAACACGCATCCAAGAAGCAAGTTTTGCCTGCACTTTTTCATCAGTCCAGTGACCTACGACAACTTTTCTGTTCTTGCGCATACGGCTTACCATATGTCCGAATTCACGGTCGCCATGAGCCGATTGATTCAGGTTCATGAAGTCCATATCTATTTCGTTCCATGGAATCTCTTTATTGAACTGTGTATGCAAATGAAGCAATGGTTTTCTTAAATTCTGAAGACCTTTGATCCACATCTTAGCAGGAGAGAATGTATGCATCCATGTTACAACACCAATACATTTTGCATCGTTATTGGCTTCTTTGAATACTTTTTCTACTTCTACCGAAGAGTTAGCCGTACCTTTGTAAACAACTTTTATAGGTAATTTTCCTGAGTCGTTCAACCCTTTTACCATTTGTGTCGAGTGTGAATCTACGGCAATTACTGCATCTCCACCATATAATAACTGTGCTCCGGTTACGAACCAAACTTCTAAATCTTTGAAATCCATGATATTATTTTTTTATAGTTAAATATTCTTTACTGTCCGTAATATGCATCAGGCCCATGTTTTCTAAAAAAATGTTTTTTTATAAGCTCATCATTCATTTTTAGCTGAGGGTTGATGCTATATGCTATATAAGCCATTTTTGCCACTTGCTCCAATACAACTGCGTTATGAACCGCATTGTGAGCATCTTTACCCCACGAAAATGGACCATGATTATTCACTAATACTCCGGGCGTATAATCTGCATTCAGGCTAGCAAAGCGTTCAACTATCACATTGCCTGTTTCCATTTCATACTTGCCCTCAATTTCTTGTTTCGTCATTTGTCTCGTGCAAGGTATTTCGTCCTTGAAGTAATCGGCATGGGTAGTACCTATATTAGGTATGTCACAACCTGCCTGAGCCCATGAAGTGGCATAAGTAGAGTGAGTGTGTACAATGCCTCCGATATTTGGAAATGCTCTATATAATACTAGATGGGTTGCTGTATCAGATGAAGGCTTTAACTTTCCTTCTACTATATTTCCGTCCAAATCAAGAACGACCATGTCTTCGGCTTTCATTGTTTCATATGATACGCCGGATGGTTTGATTACGATCAATCCTTCTTGTCTGTCTATTGCACTAACATTTCCCCAAGTGAAAATGACAAGACCATGTTTCACGAGATCAAGGTTAGCCTCAAATACTTCTTTTTTTAATGATTCCAGCATAATATATAATGGTTACAGGTCTACTTTTAAATAAGTGTAGTGATTACACTTGCAATATTAGCTATAAGTGTTTAATAGTACACTTATATTTCGTATGTTGTAAAACATATTTCATATAAAAGTGGATTATGCAAAATTAAAAAGAGAGCAATGAGCTCTCTTTTAATTGTTTATATTGTTATTGTTTTTTCTTGTTATAGAGAAAAGTAGTATCCTTTTTTTAGCAATATATCGTATTTCTCCTTATTGAATGTATAATAAAATGCACCTCGTTTCGAGCTAGACTTGTCTTTATCCTCTTGCTTTTCCAAGATATCCATTTCAAGTATTTTTTTTCTAAAGTTGCGCTTGTCTAGCGTTGTTTGATATATGGCCTCATAAAGAGACTGAAGCTGCGGTAGTGTGAATTTTTCAGGCAGCAGGTTAAATCCGATGGGCTGTGCTGCCGCTTTTCGTCTAAGTATATCTATTGTATCATTTAGCATTAGGTTGTGGTCAAATACAAGTTTACCTACCTTTTCAACTTCTTCCCATCTGGCGTTATGTATCTCACAAACATTTTCATCAAACATTTCTAAGTCTATCAGTGCGTAATATGCAATGGAAACAACACGTTCGCCTTCATCTCGATCAATGTCTCCATATGTGCCGACTTGTTCCATAAATACATCTTGTATTCCTGTATATTCGAATACTACGCGGGATACTGTTTCAGAAAGGCTTTCTTCCGATCTGAGGAATCCTCCCATCAGGGTATCTTGACCTTCGAGTGGTTCAAATTTGCGTTTCGAAATCAATAAATAGAGCTTACTATCTTTAAAACCTAGTATGATACAATCGACCGATACATAAAATTTTTCCTGCTCTCTATAAAATAATGGTGTCATTGAACTGCTAAATAAAATTTTTCCCAACAGAAATAAATAAGTGTAGCAATTACATTTTATTTATCGGAGGGCAAATATAATATATTTTTTCTAAGTGTAATCTTTATCTGTCCAAATAGTTAATAATTAGAAATCAAAAACTTAATTTTAAACGATTTCTCAAAAGTATCGTTTTTTTGCTTATTCAATGTAGATATTTACCTTTTATTCTTATTTTAGCTGATTCATTAAGAAATATAATTTTAATTAAACAATGATTTCAGTACTTAAGAATTTTATAATATCGGCTTCTTGTATCTTGTTTTGTTTTGCTTGCGGGCATAAGAATGCAAATACTCAACAAAAAGAAACAACGATAAGTAACACATATACTAATCCATTGCTTCCAATAGGAGCCCGTCCTTGGGCTACATTCTACAAAGATAAGTATTATTATTTACAAGATGTGGATGACCGTATAACTATTTGGCAAACAGACGATATTACGGATATTAAGAATGTAGTTAGTAAAGATGTTTGGGTTCCTGAAGAAAAGAGCAATTCATCTCATCTCTGGGGGCCTGAATTACATCGTATAGATAATAAGTGGTATATTTATTTCGCTGCTGATGATGGTAACACCGACAATCATCAAATATATGTTGTTGAAAATTCTTCTGAAAATCCTTTAGAGGGGGAATTTGTTCTGAAAGGGCGGATTGCTACAGATAAGGATAATAATTGGGCTATTCATGCCAGTGTATTTAATCATAATAACGAATGGTATATGATTTGGTCAGGATGGCAGACTAGGCGAATAGAAGCTGAAACTCAATGTATCTATATTGCTAAAATGGAAAATCCGTGGACTTTGGCAACGGAAAGAGTTGCCATATCGAAACCGGAATATGAATGGGAACGACAATGGATTAGCCCCGATGGCAGTAAAACGGGTTATCCGATATATGTCAATGAGGATCCTCAGTTCTTTTATTCAAAAGATAAAAGCAAGGTACTCATTTACTATTCGGCAAGTGGGACATGGACGCCATACTATGCTGTAGGTCTGTTGAAAGCTGATGTAAATAGCAATCTACTAGATCCATCGTCATGGATTAAATCGGAGAAACCGGTTTTTACTCAGAATGAAGATAATCAGGTATTCGCTACAGGTAGTCCATGTTTTATCCCCTCACCAGATGGAACAGAAACCTATTTTCTTTATCAGGCTCGAGCTATTGATAAGGAACCATATGGGTCTTTGCCTTCTCGTTCAATGGATACTCGCTCTCCTCGATTACAAAAGATGGAGTGGGGACCTGATGGTATTCCTATTTTGGGCGAGGCTTTGTCCGAAATAGAAAAAATTACCAAACCATCCGGTACAAAGTAGATTAACAAGAGATGGATATAGAAAGAGAGGTGTTAACCTCTCTTTTTTTATTGAAAAACACTCCATAGAACATAGAATTGGACAGATATTCTCCTTTTTTGACCAGATATTTTTAACCTTAGTTTTGGCTTTGATATATATTTGTCCGATAAATTAAAAACACACATACATTAATTTTTGAGGGTGTTCGATAATACTATGAATAACTATACAATTATTTTTCAAATATTGCAAAAAATACAATGCTTTCTTTACGGAATAATTGTTTTTAATAACCATATATTTAACAGATTATATTTGGCGGTTAACACGCTTTTATTAGAGAGAGAGAGAGAGATATATTTAACAGATTATATTTGGCGGTTAAC
>NZ_JAEPKU010000037.1 GCF_016652235.1 Dysgonomonas sp. Marseille-P4677 | reverse complement strand
AATTAAGTATTGCCACAGTAAGAATAAGAAAAACAATACCTAAGTATATTATAACAGTAGTCAGATTATTTGATTTTGTGGTTTCATATTGATATTTGATAGGGTGGAAGTATAGTTCTTTCAACGGAATTATCTTAAATTCTTTATTCCATCCTTTTTCGTAGGAAAAATAATCTTTTTTCAGCCCTTCTAAAATAGACTTTTCTTTCGCTTTAAAGTTTGTGTTTTCCTTTTCTAAAAAGAAAATATTATAAGATGCGTTATTCCAGCTGTTTAGGATATCGTCATCTCGTGTGTTATCTAATGACGAATAACTTACTATATAGTCGGGTTGATTGAATTGCGTGTTTTTAGGAAAATTCTTAAATATTCCTGTAACCTTATAAGAAATATCATCTATTATTACACTCTCTCCTGTTGGATTTCTTTTTCCAAATTCTTTATTTGCCATGGCTTCTGAGAGTAATACAGTACTTCTCAGGCTAAGGGCTTCTTCCGTATTCCCTTCTTTTAGTTCAAAATCGAACATGTCGAAAAAGTTATGTTCAGCAAACATTATTTTTGCAATGTAACTTTCTCCACTTATGGGTTTTATAGTATGCTTCTCTGTGTATACCCTTGTATAGTAATCTACTTCGGGGCACCTGTCTTTTATATAGTCGGCCAGTTTGTTGGGGAAGGTAGTGGAATTTTCAGATACTACGGTCTTGATTCTATCTTTCTTGCTATGGAAATTATCCATAGAAAACTCATGATGAACATGACAAGCAATTAGTATAACCAATGAAATTGATATAGCAAATCCAATGATTGTAACAGCAGTATATAGTTTATTTCTGGATAAGAATTTTCGATAAGTATTTATGTTCGTTATAATCGAATTCATTATTTATACCTTAGTGTGTTTTATAAGAATACTAAAATATGCAGAATAGAGCAGCCCGTGTTTTGCAATGAAATTACTTCATATAATTGTTACTACTCTACTCTGCAATGATTCACTAATTACCGCTTATAGTTGAGTTTCAGCTACAACTTTACCATCAAATAGATTAATTATTTTATGAGCAAACGAAGCATCGTGCTGAGAGTGAGTCACCATTACTATTGTAGCTCCATCTTGGTTCAACTTAGTCAACAGGTCCATTACATCTAATCCATTTTTAGAATCTAGGTTACCTGTAGGCTCATCGGCAAGAATCAATTTAGGATTGGCTACAACTGCACGCGCAATAGCAACACGTTGTTGCTGACCTCCCGAAAGTTGATTTGGAAAGTGTCCCGAACGGTGGCTAATATTCATTTTCTTTAAAGCTTCTTCTACACGTTGCTTACGCTCCGACGATTTGATATTCAGATAAACTAATGGTAGTTCTACATTTTCATATACGGTCATTTCTTCGATAAGGTTGAAACTCTGGAATATGAATCCAATATTTCCTTTTCTAGTCTGTGTCCGTTCTTTTTCTTTCAGGTTGCCTACTTCTTTTCCATCAAGAAGATATTGTCCGGAAGTTGGGTTGTCGAGTAGTCCTACTATATTCAGTAAGGTTGATTTTCCACATCCCGAAGGTCCCATAATAGCAATAAATTCACCCTGTTTCACATTGATGTCTATTCCATTTAATGCTACTGTTTCTATTTCTTCGGTGCGAAATACTTTTGTTAAATTATTAATCTGTAACATAGTTCGTAATTTTTTTTGTTAATATTTTTTTTATTCATTTTTCAATATTGTAATAGGATTGGCTGTTGCAGCTTTCCACGTCATATAGCTTACTGATATAAGAGTGAGGAGGGCAATGATAATACCGGCTAGTGCGAATGTCCACCAATTAATGTCTATCCGGTACGAAAAATCCTGTAGCCATTTAGATATTGCATAATAAGCGATAGGGTTTGCTATAACAAAAGCGATGAGAACTCGTACCATAGAACTTCTATTCAACATTAAAAGAATCTCCATCTCAGTAGCACCATTTACTTTTCGTATTCCTATCTCTTTTTCTTTTTGCTTGATCATATACATCGACATTGCAAATACTCCCATTATGCAGATTATAATGGTTAGCAACGTGAAGGCTGTAAGGATTAGAGACAGCTTTTGTTCTCTTTCATACCACTTCTGAATAGTATTATTCACAAAACTAGCATCTGTTATTTCTCCACCATTGTATTTCGAGTACTCTTCCTGTATCCTGTTGGCAATAGCAAACATATCGGAGTTATCTTCTATCTTGATTACGATATGCCAAGGAAATATATTGTTAGTCAACTTGCGTATTCGGTAATATTCTACGTTTTGATACAATGATCGGAAGTGCATATCGTTTAATATTCCGGCTATAGATACAATATTGTTATGTCCTAAATCGATGGTCATATCATTTTTGTTGGTTAGGGGCGAATTGAATGCGTTTCTGTTTATCCAGAACGTTTTGTCAGTCGCTGGTATCCCGGTCTCTTCTATGGTTACTCCAAAAATTGAGAAAAAATCAGAGTCTACAATTAATTCTTGGAAACTATACTGTTGACCATCTTTTTCAAAAGACATATTATTTCCACCATCGATAGGAGTTCCACATGCATAAGATACTTTTTCTATTCCTGCAATTGAGAGTAATTTGTTTTTGAAGCCTATCGTTTGTGTAGTATCCAGTACATTATTAATGATCAAAATACGATCCTGATTATATCCCATTTCATGATTGACCAAAAAGTTTGATTGTTGCCAGATAAAGAAACTACAGATTAATAGCGCTATTGCAACAATATATTGAAATATAATGAGACTTTTTGAATATGTGGTTTTAACTTTTTTCGAAAATGTACCTTTAACTACTTCTAATGGGCTAAATCCTGAAATTACTAGTGCCGGAATCAGACCAGCAATGAATGTTATAAGTAAAATTAGCAGGAAAAATAGAGAAATAATAGGAAGTGTAAATTGTTGTGCTAATTCCAATTTAGTTGTTAATACATTATTGAAAAATGGTTCACTCAGAAATGCTAAGATCAAGCCGATTCCAAAAGTTATAAGAGTCATAAATAATGATTCCCCCAGTAGCTGTAATACGATACTTTTCTTACTGCTTCCCAACAGTTTTTTTATGGCAGCTTCCTTTCCCCTAAATCCGGATTGAGCAACAGTCATGTTTATATAATTGAGAGTGGCAATAATAAGTATCAAGACAGCAATACCGATATAAATCTTGATAAGATTTTTACTGTTTGTTTTGATATCGAGAGACCATGATCCTTTCAGTGTGAAATAAACATCTTCTAGAGGAATAAACTCAAGTTTGTCCGTAAAACCATTTTTATAATACCAAAAGTTTTCTTTGAATAGCCCTAGCAGCATTGGTATTTTATCAGATAGCTTAGTGCCTTCTTTTTCTAAGAAATACATTGTAAAGCCAAAATTGTCGCTACTGTCGAGTATCCAACTTCCCCCCCAATAATATATAATATTCGAATAAGGCAGGATAAAGTCGCATTGCGGAATTTGTGAGTTTTGCGGAATTTCTTCCATAATACCCGTTACAGTATAATCATGTTCGTCGATAGTTGTGGTTTTGCCGATAGGATTATCACTGCCAAATACTTTTTTTGCAAAAGAAGGAGTGACAACAATGGACTGTTGCGAAGCTAATACTTGCGACGAGTTACCTTCGATAAGCCTGAAAGAAAAGATATTGAAAAATGTAGAGTCGGCAAATAAAGCTGTAGATCTGAATTTATCGCTTCCCTTTTTGCCCACAGCCACAGATCGAGACAAAATCCGCACATATGCTTCGACTTCCGGACACTTATCTTTGACAAACTGTGCAACCGGATTCCCAAAGCTAGCAGTATATTCATGAGTCATTAAATATATTCGGTCTTTTTTCTCATGAAAATTATCAACAGACATTTCTTGTCTTGCATATAGGCTCAACAATATGACAAACATAAGTGATATAGAAAACCCAAAGATAGAAACAAAGCTATAGAGCTTGTTTTTAGACAAGAACTTAAAATAGGTTCTGAGGTTTCTGGTAATCATAATTAATAATTTTTATTCTGATTTTAATGAATCAACAGGGTTTTGTATTGCGGCTTTATAACTTTGCCAACTAACGGTAGCAATTGTTATAATAAGCACAATAACTCCTGTTATAGGAAATACCCACCAATGTATATTTGAACGGTAAGCAAAATTATCGAGCCACTTGTCTACAATATAGTAAGCCAATGGAATCGCAATCACAAATCCTATAGCTAACTGATATAGTACGTTTTTGTTGATGAGGAACATTATTGAACTTTCAGAAGCTCCGTTTACCTTTCTTATGGCAATTTCTTTGGCTCTATATTTTGTATTGAATGTTACTAAGCCGTATACACCCATAATGGCGATCAGAATTGTAATGATACTGAAGATTCCTACAAGTTTTGCAAGATTATTTTCGTTACGGTATAATTTTTCTAAGTTTTGATCTAAGAATTCCAGCTTCAAAGGCTCTTTGCTAAAATTTTTCCATGTTTTTTCTATGTAATTGATAGTTCCTTTAATATCAGATCCGGATAGTTTTAAGAATAATAAAGAGTTCCTGCTATCTCCTAATGTAACAAAAGCCATTGGACGAATAGACATTTTTAGACTTTCAAAATTGATATTCTTAACAACTCCCATCACTTGTGCTTCATGCTCAAATGCCGGAAATTCTTTTCCTATAACATCGTCAGGTGTAAAACTATGCTCAAGAAGAAATTCTTCGTTAAAAATTATTTTCACTTTTTCAGGGTTATTTAATACAGGGAAATCATCTCCGGCTGCCATTGTTGCTCCAAAAAATTGCAGATAATTATCTGCTACCGGCCATGACATTAAATTTACTTGTTTTCCCAGCCAATTCCGTCCCCAGCCCATTTGTACATTGCCGGGGGAAAATTGTGCAGCTGTATAATCAATTATACGGGGATCTTGGAGCATTTTCTCTCCAAACTCTTTATATTTTACTCCTGTGTTTCGTAAATTAATAAAAGCTATATTATCTTTTTGTATCCCCCACGAATAATTCAACATGTAGTTGTGTTGGATTTTAATAAAAGCGGTAACTATAATTAGAATAATAGCAGCAGTAAATTGGATAGTAATTAATACTGAACGCAATTTTGATGCCGCAACACTGTTTGTACTGGTTCCTTTAAGAGCATCTATGGTGCTAAAGTTGGTAATATATTTTGCCGGGTATAGTCCTAGCAGAAAACTGAATAAAATAGCTATACCACTCACTATAAGCAGTAGTGTACCATTACTTCTCAAAGATAAATCGGCTGAAAACAATTCATAGATAGGGCTACTCTTTATAAAGCTGACAAATAATATAGCGAGTAGCAATGCGATGAACGTAAATACCGCAGATTCTGTTGCTATGATTATGCGTTGCCATATCTTTCCTGCACCTAATATATGCTGGATATTTAAGGCTTTGACTCTGGCAGGTGCCATGGCAACCGAAAAGTTCATGAAATTTATATAGGCAATAATTAAAGTGAGAACCCCAATACCTAATAACGCTAAAGTTGTATTTAGGTCGCCATTACCCATCGTCGGAAACTCAAGATGGATACTAGTTAATGGAATAGCTGAAGCTATTACTTTTTTTGCAGGATCACCTTCCATCTCTTTGGCAAACTCTTGTCCCCAATAGGTGTCACTCTTTAAGAAATTATCAAATTTCACTTTGTTTTCCGAATTTACCTTCATATAAAGATTAAAACTCCATTCCGATGGTGAATTCTCTGGCAAATACATAAATAAGCCATTCTTCAGAGAACAGTTTTCGGGAAAATCTTCTATTACTGCACGAATTGTATAGGGTGTTTGATTATAGTATCCTATTACAGTTTTTCCTATAGCAGATTTCTCTCCAAAAAGCTTTTTCGCTACTTTTTCGGAAATAGCCAGATTATTTCCTTCTGCAATTCCTGCGGCTAAATCTCCCTCCACAACAGTGGGAGTGAAAATATCTATAAAGTTTCCTCTTACAGAAGTTAGCTGTTCGTCAATTGCAGTTTCCGGATCAGAATCCTTATCGTATATTTTTAACCCTCCTTTTTGGATTGTTGTATAACTCTCTACTAATGTCGTTTTTGTAGGCAATTCATCTCCTACCTGAGTTGAGAGCCAGCAAGCAGCCTGATCTCTAGATGGATAGTAATAAGACATCAGATATATATCATCTGCATTTTTAAAGTTCCTATCATAACTAAAATCATAATATACTTGTATAGCTAAAGTTATGAATACAGAAAACGCAGCTGACAACCCAATAATATTTAATATACTGGAAGTCTTGAAACGTTTAAGAACGTAAATAAAATTTCGTAAGATGAATTTCATATTATTCAGACTTTAATGATTCGACAGGGTTTTTTGATAGAACATTAAGGCTTACTCCTGAAGTTGTAATTATAGCGATTATAAACTGTAATAGAATAGGGCCTGCAAACAAACCTATTTCCAGTGAAATTCGATTTGTGTAATTATTTAGCCAATTGGACGAAATATAATATATTATAGGTATTGCTATAGCGGCAGCAATGGAAATCCATTTAAAAATATTGATAGAAAGTGTTATAAATATAGCTTGTACACTTGCTCCATTTACTCTCCTTATCGCGATTTCTTTTGTGCGGCGAGCAGTAGTAAATGTATGGATAGCCAGTAAGCCAAGCATAGAGATAAATATGGATAATATAGCGGCATAAGATAAAATTTTAGACTGAGTTTTAAGATCATCAAACTTATCATTATATACATCTTCACTCCACGTAGGCGATAATATAAACTCAGAGTCGATTTTTCTAAATACTTTTTCTACTATATCTTTAGCCTCATTTCTATTAAGGTTGTCATTAAACTTTATATAAAGAGCCGATCTAGTTCCCCAAGCACTGCTAAAAACAATAGGGGCTATTTCATCCTGAGGTTGTCCATATATAAAATTCTTAACAACACCTATTATTTCATTTTGTCCTTTATAATCTACTGTGGTACCTACAACAGGAAGGCTTAGTCCTAGCATCTGTATTGCAGCTTCGTTTAGTATGATCGATTCCTTATTCTTAGGGTCATCTTCGGAAAAGAATTTACCTTCTATCAATTCTAATCCCATTATTTCGCATATGCCGGGCTCCATTCGGTATTCGTTGATATTTAGTGTCTTTTCGTCTCCTAATAATTTTATGCCTTGTCCGCTACCACTTCTTCCAAATGTGTGTCCTGCTGTACTTACGCCAATTATACTTGGTATATTTTGCAATTCTTGCTTGATGGCGCTAAGATTATCAAAAGATTTTTTGTTGAGATAAACCATCATTACTCCTTTTGGATTATAGCCTGTAGGTAGGCTTTGTAAATAGATTGTTTGTTGTGTTACCACAAAAATATATGATAGCAATACGATAGATACAACAGATTGAAATATAACTATAACCGCTGCAAGTCTGCGTTTCGAGAACTGTAGCCTTTTTGCTAAAATGTCGAGAGGATTGAATTTAGCCAGATAAAATGAAGGATAGCTGGCGGATAGTATAATTGTTAGGATGTATAGTATAATTATGCTAACGAGAAATGTAGGATTTAGTAGTTGAGATAATTCAATGTCTCTTTTTATTAATTTTGCAAAATAAGGTAAAATAAAAGATATGATAACAAAGGCTAAGATGAAAGCGAGTAAAACGATAATAGCTATCTCAGAAAAAAATTGTTTTATAATGTCTTTCTTTTCAGCTCCATTTGCCTTTCTTACACCAATTTCAACACTTCTGGTTTCCCCTTGTGCTATAAATAGATTTACGAAGTTTGTTATAGCCAATAGTAGTATGAGTATAGCCACCAGAGATAATAGCCATACAAAGCTCATTTGACTTTTTTTCCCTAGAGTACTAACCGATTTTGTGTGTAGATAGATGTCGGTAAGTTTTTCTGTCACACCATATGCATTTCCGGAAAAGCCTTCTAAAAAAGCTTTAACTTCTTTTGTATATTCTTTTTCTATTGATTTAGAAACATCGTCAACAGACATTTCTTTAGCTATTTTATAGAAAGTAAAATATTCGATGGAAGGATAATTGGTATCATCTTCTAGTAAAATGTCAAATGTGAAATGGGTATTTTTTGGTAGTTCCTCTACAACAGCAAGAATTGTATATTCAAGGTTATTGATAGATATCTTTTTAGTTAAAGCTTGTTCTGTTTTTCCAAAGATAATTTTTGCATATTTAGATGTGATAATTGCTGTATGGGGGGCAGATAAAGCAGTTTTACTTCCTTCTACAAATTTCATATCAAAGACATCAAAAAAACTTGGTTTGGTATATAGGGCTGCCAAATCGAGAAAGCGTTCTTTTTCGTGAACTACTTCTATTTTTCCTCCTTTATATATTTGTGTAGAAGCCTCTATACCAGGAACCTTAGCTGGGACTTCTGTCGTCGCTTTATTGGTACAGATCGGCATTTGGTTTTTCTGTCCCTCAAGTTCCATAACTGTATTCAGGCTAATAATTCTGTCACTATCTTTAAAATGCTTATCGAAACTCAGTTCAGTCTGAACAAATAATATTAACATAATAGCAACAGCAAGTCCTATAGTAAGCCCACAGACGTTGATAACCATAAACAGACGAGAACGCTTGAAACTTTTAAATATATCGCTCAAATTCATAGTAATTTTAGTTTAAGATTAATTCTTGTATTTCTCCATAGTTGTCGTAGCTAGATGTGATAACTTTTTCTCCGGGTTCTAATCCACTAGTTACTTCATAGTACATAGGATTTTGGCGACCTATTGTAATATTTCTTCTTACGGCTTTACTTCCGTCGGATGTAATTACAAATATCCATTGACCTCCGGTGTATTGATAAAAAGCTCCTCTTGGTATTAGTACAGCTTCGATAGGTTGTCCAAGTTGTAGGTTGATGTAGTAGGTCTGACCGGCGCGAATATTATCGGGGCGTTCGCCTACGAAAACGAAATCTGTCTTAAACTGTTTCTCACGTACTTCGGGATATGCTTTTCTGACACGCAGGGCATAGTTTCTGTCTTGGCGCTCAAATGTTGCGTCTAGTCCGGTACGTACTCGGTCAATGTAATGTTCATCGATAAGCGCTTCTACCTTGTAGTCGGATAGCACACTTATTTGGCCCACTTTAGCACCTGTACCCACATTTTGTCCTATTTCAACTTCTAATAAACCTAACTGGCCATCTACCGGAGCTTTGATATTTAGGTTCTCGCTTCGTTGACGTACTAAGAGCATATTACGACGCATATTTTGCAAACTTTCTTCCATCTGGTCGACTTGTAATCCTCTGTATATGGAATCCTGCTTTTGTCTATCTAAAACAAGCTTTAGCCCATTTACAGAAAATTCATAATCTTCTTTTGCTTGCAAATAGTCTTCTTTTGATGTTAATTTTTCGGCATACAATTGTTTATACTGTAGATATTTTCTTTTTTTGCGATCCACATCAAGCTCTAGCTGTAACCTTTCTTGTCTTAGTCTCAGCTTTTCTTGCTCCATTGTAACCTGTGTATTCCGTAAGAAGTTTTGTTTTTCGGCTAGTTGAGCTTCGCTGTCAAGTATATTAAGACTAAGCATTGGATTGGTTAATCGAACGATTATCTGCCCGGCCTTAACTTGCGCACCTTCCTCTACTAGTTTTTCTTCTACCATTCCACCTTCAATAGCACTAAGTTGAACTATATTGATTGGTTGTACCTGTCCGTTTATACGTACATAATCGTTAAATTCTCCTTTGGTGACAGATTGAATGCTTATCTTATCTTTTTCTACGTTTAGTTTTGAAGAATGATTCCCAAAAATCAGCCATCCGGCAACAAGTATAATCAATATCGCTCCGGCAATGTATGGAATATGCTTTTTTTGTATTCCTTTCTTTTTTTCTATTTTTCGATCCATTGTCATATCTAGTGTTTTTTTTATTTTTCAACATATAAAGGTTCACCCATATAGTAGCTTACAAGTTTATGCTTGAGATGGTATTTATATTTTGCATTTAATTCTTCGGCTTTAGCTTGCATTAGTCTATTAGAGCTGGTATGCAATATAATGGGGTCAATCATTCCCTCTTCATATTTTCGTTGGTTTATTTTATGGGCTATTTGAGCAGCATCCTTGCGTTTTACGGCTTGTTCATATTCATCTACCTGTCCGTTGGTGTCAGCGACAGCCTGTTCGATATCACTATATAATTTTCTTAATATATCGTCACGATCTGTCTGTGCCATATGCATCTGTGCTTTTGCTTTTTTTACACTTGCTGAACGCGAGAATCCACTGAAGATGGGAATAGATAGGGTGAAGCTTATATATTCTCCTCTTTTATTTTTTATCTGTTCCTGAAAAGATGCATAGTCAGAACCATCCATATTTCGGAAGAAATTTGAGGATATTCCGGCTCCCATCGAAATACGCGGCATAAGATTTCCTTTACTGGCTTTATAATTTAGCTTCTGAATAGTAAAAGCAGATTCGGCTGCTTGTGCTTTTGGATTGAATAACCGAGAGCCTTCGTAGATGCTCAATGGAGTTTCTATTATTTTATCTATCATTTTAGAGTAGTCCTCGCTGAGGATATTCAATTCTTCGTCGATAGGGAAATTCATTTTTTCTTTCAATAGAATAGTTCCGATTGTCAACAAATTCTTTTGCCGGGTTAGGTTATATTTGTCCTCAGCCTGTTTCGATTCGGCTTCAGCCACATCGGAAAGTCCTTTTAATCCGAGTTCTTCCATCCGTTTCAACTGTTCTAAACTTTTTGTGCTTTCATCCACTTGCTCCTTTCCGATATCGACCATATCTTTATAGTATAGTACATTCAGATAAGCTTCCATTGTTTCATAAGCTACCATATCTTTTGCTTCCTCCAACTGCTGCTTGCCTTGTACTTTACTTATTCTTCCGATTTTTACTTTAGCATAGTTTGCTAATCCATCGAATATTGTTAATGAGGCAGATAGGTTATAATCATTACCGAATGAATTTACATCAATATAGGTGTTTGTTTCTCCGTCTAGCCCTCGACCAAAATTAAATCCTGCTGAAGTATTGGCGTTAATATTAGGTAAGAGGGCACCAATGGCTTCGAGATAATTTTGATGATAAATTGAATTTTGTTGTTTTTGTTTATTTGTCTTGGGACTATTGGCTACAGCGTATAGTATACAGTCGTTGAGTGTCCACTTTTTTTCTTGAGCATGTGAATTGCTAATCGTTGCTATTGTAATAAGAATTAAGATCAATTGCTTCATGATAGAGAATATTTTTCTTTTATATAATTTATTCTAATTTCGTGCCAAAAGGATTAAGATGTTGTTATATATGTGTTTATGAGTTTTATCTTAAGCACAAAGTGTAAAATAAGTTTACACTTCCTGTAATTTTTTTTACACAACCTTTAGATAAATTATTTCTCCTGATAAGAGAAAAAGGGTAATCTTTCTTTTATATCGTTTTTATGAAAAAAATATGTAATTTTGCTATCGATATTCTTCAGGGCAGGGTGTAATTCCTTACCGGCGGTGATAGTCCGCGACTCCTTCATAAAAAAAGGATTGATTTGGTGAAACTCCAAAACCGACAGTTAAAGTCTGGATGGGAGAAGGATAAAGATAATGAACATATTATCTACCGATTGGCGTATGCCTGTCAGTATGGTGTTATGTGTGTACTTCCCCTTCTTTTATTACCCTGTGTTAGAGTATGAATTTTAATTATTAATGAAACAGGGTAAACAAATGAAAACAATCAAAGATTTTGGAACAGATTACAAAGAACGTGTCGAAAATGCAGTAAGTAAATTACAATCGGGAAAAGGAATTATACTTGTTGATGACGAAAACAGAGAAAATGAAGGTGATATAATTTTCCCTGCCGAAACAATTACTGTTCAAGATATGGCTTTAATGATTCGAGAATGTAGTGGAATTGTTTGTTTATGCCTAACTCCTGACAAAAGTCAAAGGCTTGAGCTACATCCGATGGTAAGCCATAATACAAGTAAAAACCAAACGGCTTTTACTATATCGATAGAAGCAAAAGAAGGAGTTACGACAGGAGTTTCGGCTGCTGACAGGGTTCATACGATAAAAACAGCGATTTCAAAAAATGCTAAACCGATAGATCTTGCACATCCGGGGCATGTTTTTCCTTTGATAGCAAGAGAAAAAGGTGTCATTGAAAGAAGGGGACATACAGAGGGTAGTATAGATCTTGTAAAATTAGCCGGATTAGGAGATACTTCTATATTATGTGAGCTAACAAACCAAGATGGAACTATGGCAAGAATGCCCGAAATAATCGATTTTGCGGAAAAACATAATATGTCGGTTGTTTCAGTCGATGATATTTATAAATACAGAATATCAGAAGAGTCGTTCAAAGAGTGAAAATTAAAAAAGAGCAATATTGTTAGTGCATTCTTTTATAACGAAGCCCCTTCTATTTTGGAATAGAAAGGGCTTCGTTATATATAATTAATTTATAAGTTGCTTACAATGAGTGTTTTATTATTAATATAGTCTTTGGATTGAAAGATATAACTCTCTTGTCATGTTGGCTGCAACATTTGCCTTTTTATTATCAACCCAAATTGTGTAATATAACCTGAACCATTTTCCATTATAAAACATGTCTATAGTAACCGTTTCCTGTCCGTTGTTTGCCAACCTGCCAGAAGAAGGTGTTGTACTTGCAAGACTACCTTGATGTAAATAAACACCATTGTCAAATTCTATATATCCTCCAGCTGGAATTATTATATTCGAATAACCAAACCCTTCTTGCGAAGACATCGAACTCGCCCATATTTTGACAGGTTCCTCCGAAATGTTATACATCCGTGGATTTAGAGTGGCACCACCTGTTGATGTGGAAGTGGCTGAGAATTGAGCGTCCATTCTAAAAACATCTTCAATTACGGGCATGTCATTTATATAATTACTGGCTAGTACTGTTGTTCCGTACACATCCGCAGGCATAGAACCACGCCAGAAAGTTTGTTCTCCTTGCATCATTGCATTAGAACCGACTATAGCTGTACACTGGTATCCTAGAAAATCTACATTAAATGAGGCCAGATTAGGACTTGATGCAGATGGGATTCCAGAAAGAGAGAATATCAGATCCCCATTTCCATAAGCTAAATTTGCAGGTTGCAAGGTTGCTGTAAGACCTGTTACACCTGTCGAAATAGTTGGTGTACCGGAGGCATAACGTCCTCCATTTCCTCCCGAATATGGAACAATTAGTACTCCTTCGTATTTTACTCCAGCTTGGTATCTTGAAGGAACAATCCTAGCATTGATGCAATCTAAATTAGCAATTTCCGGGTCTTTGCTACTTCCGGTAGTGAATTGAACCCACTCAGTCCCATTCCAATATAGATAACCTTCAGTTTTTAAAGCACCGGTACCTTTGTTATAGATCAAAAGTCCGACGGCGGGGTTGGGTATAGTAATAACGTCGGTCGAGCTTTGAAGAGCAACCTTAGGACCTAAAAAACCTTTACTTGATGCATTTATATCTAAGATTGCCGATGCGTCAGGGGATATTGTCCCGATACCAACGCTCCCTGTAGAGGTAATAATGAAATCATTAGCTACTTCTGTTGCAGTAGGCGTTGTAGAATTGTCTTTAGCTCCATCTACATGAAATGTATTTTGAGGATTTTTAGTTCCAATACCTATATTCCCCATCTGATATATATTTTCAGTATTAGAGGTTGCTTCGGTTGTAGTACCCGAAACTAACCATGGCTCGGTTGGTATTGTAATAGAGTCTCCGCCTTTTGCTGCAATCCATTGTGTTCCATCCCAAAATTCTACCTGATTCTTATCCGTATTGTATATTAACAAGCCTTTGCTTTTTTCAGGGCTGGCTAATAAATCTGCATTAAGAGCAGTTTTGTCTGCTTCGTTGAAATGAGGTAAGCGAAGGCCCCCCGGATTGTTTGCTGTTGAAATAATCTCTAAAATTGAGTATTTTTGAGGTGCTTCATTACTCCCGATCGTAACTTGCGCTTGTATTGACAAAACATATAGTATGCATGCGATAAAAGTAAAAATTATTTTCGGTTTTATTTTTGTTTGATTAACTTCGATACGTTCCATTCTAAATTCTAAATTAGTAAATTGTTATCTGTTATATGAAGGTTTCTTTGGTTCTAAGTTTGTTATCGATTATGTTATTATTCGAATTGATAATTTGGAGATGTTCTGTAAGCTATCGTTTGAATTTATGCCATGTCTCGATAAAAACAGGACAAATTTCTTGAAGAAATCTAAGTAGAGATATAAAATTAGTATATTATTTTTTAATATATCGTTCAGTCTCTCATTTATGTGTGTGTACATCATTTAATTTTAGAATAATAAAGCTCTTGGTTATTTGTCTTCAATTAGATAATTCATCAATAAAGCATACAAAGAAAATGTTTTTTTTGCATTTTATTTATTTAATCTATAAAACGTACAAGGTTTATTTTGGTGATACCCAAAAGACCAACAAAGTATTCGGATTTTCTTCTCAAATTAAACAGTTTTGTAGAAAAGAATGTTTACAGGAATGATTAAAAAAATGATGCTGCTAGGCTTTTTATTATTTAAAAATATAAGGGTGAAGAATCACTTGAGACCTCATCGAAAGATAGATGATGCTAGAGACATTCTACATCAATCGATATTGAAGCGGAGTTAATCCAGTATATTGCTTGAAAAATCTGCCAAACTGCGATGGTGTTATAAAGTTGAGCTGATCAGATATCTCCTTAATGCTTATTTCACTTGTTTTTAGTTTGAACTTAGCTTGATAAATAATCATTTGGTTGATCCAATGATGACAAGGCTTTCCTAAAACCTTTTTTACTATAAAAGATAAATGTTTGGCGCTGACACATAGCTTATCTGCATAGAAGGAGATATTTCGCTCTTCTATGTAATGATCGAAAAGTAATATGAAGAAATTATCAACAATAATTTCATTTCTTGTCTTTTGAATAGAAGTATTAATAATATTGAGATTCTTATATATAGATTTTATTCTAAAACAAAATGCATATGTTAAGTATTTGTTTATCTCAGCCTGAAATTGCATGTTAATATTATTCTGCTGATTTGAAATAAAATTATAAAAATGGAGTAAATCTTCCATAGTTTTATCATCCACCGTGAAGAACGAATATTTCGACAACTTCGAAAAGACCTCATAGTCAGCAAAAAAATGCTCTTCGAATAACAGATCTGTAGATATGAAAAATGCCTTTACTTTTCTATTCTCCGCAAGATCTAGAATTTCAATAATGGATTGATTATGAATTACCAATACAGTATTCTTGCTGGTTGTATATTCTTTGAAATTGATAGTTAATTTACTTTCTCCATATTCAACAAGAGCAATAAGTAGACCATCAATAATGTATGGTTGATTTACTAGAAAATCAATAGGAGCTTTAACATTATCTATCACAGAAAGTCCATCTAAAGGAATGTTCTGCGAAAAGTTATTAATATTATCTCTATCCATATCCATATCTTTTCTTTATAGCCAGATAAATGCAAATTTAACACATTAATGTTAAAGTACCTCCCTTTTGTACGTTTTTCAAGAAATATTGCACATAAAATAAAATATATAATGGGGATATTTGTAAAAGCAAAGAATAAACCCCAAATATTGTTTAATTTTTATGAATGTTTTTGATAACAAAAAAAGTGTAAATTATAGTTTAAGAAAAATAGTTCAATCAGCAGAAGATAATATCTCTGTGTTTGGAATAATCGAAGAAACAGAACAGTTTGTTAAAGCATATGCGACATTTAATGTAGACGATAAGATATGTTTATCGGGTCAGTTGGTTAAACCCAAAAGAGGATTAAAGGAAAGTTCGATTATTATTTTGAAAAATAATGAGGATGAAAATATTGCTGCTAAATTTTGTGATGCTGGTATTACTGTGCTATTGTACGATACATTCGAATCTAGTGATAGGAATACTATAAATAATTACCCCTTGTATTATTAGATATTAGAGACAAATGCCCTCTCTACATAAATACTTTATGAGTAAAAGGTATTTAATTGTGGCTTATTATTGTAATAGGCAAAAATAAGCGATGATTATTATCAAGATAAATCATACAACCTTATACACAATGTACATAAATAATATCGGTATAAAAGCAGGCGTAATTTGGCATCTGCTTTTCGAAAACGGAGAACTCAATATGCGGAATATAGGTGAGCTTACAGGATATAAAGATTCTGTTATATTTTTAGCCATAGGCTGGCTTGCGAGAGAAGATAAATTAAAATTGGTCTACAAGCGAGGAATGGCTTATATAAGGCTATCACCAAATAATATATAATATATGTAATGTTATATTTTATCAGGATGGATTACAAACATTAGATTAAAATAGATCACTCTTGGTACTTACAGTTACTTCTTTTTAAATTTGAAGTAGCCACGAAAGAATACTTTTTCGTGGCTACTTTGTAATACTTTCGTTTTTAAGATATAAATACCAATATATACAACCGACTAGTCCACCTCCTCCTATAATATTACCGATTGTGGCAGGAATAAGATTTTGCAATATGAAAGCATTCCAAGATATATCAGCTCCAGAATATATTGCAGCAGGAATAAAGAACATGTTTGCGATTGAATGTTCATATCCTAACGTCACAAACAACATTACCGGAATCCATATTCCGATACACTTTCCTGAGATGTCTTTGGCTGCATATCCCATAAACATACCTAAACAAACAAGCCAATTAGCACCTATTCCTTTAATAAAAACAGTTGCGAAATCCTGATCAACCTTCATTTCGGAATAATGATGTAAATAAGTTAACCAAGGATCATTATCCAGTAATCCGACCTGAAAAGAAAGAATGAAAGCTACAATTTGTGTGCCTGCAAAATTGAATATATAAGACAGTAATAAATATTTAAAAAATAATTTAGCCTTAATCCTCTTCTCTAATAATGGATAAGTGAATGCTGCACAATTACTGGTGAAAAGGTCAGCTCCTGTAATAGAAACCATAATCAACCCGACAGGAAATAACACTCCGGCTACAAATTTTATAAGACCGGGATTAGATGCAGCTACACCGGGCATTCCACCTGCAACTACAACAGAAAGAAGCCCTCCAAAAGCAATGAATACGCCTCCGAGTACAGATAATATACAGAATTTGATGAGTATCATATTACTCTTAATATCGGCAGAGGCTGCAAAGCTGTGGGTTATTTCTTTTGGTTTATAATAATTAAGCATGAATTTAGATATGATTGTATTTTAAACAGGCAGACCAAAGGACTTGAAAATAGTTTCCGCCTTTTCTTTTTGTTCTAAACTAGTGGGAGTTATATCCCTAAGTTTGTATTCGATGTTCAGTTCGTCCCATTTATGGATTGCCATCTGGTGGAATGGTAGAACGTCTACTCTCTCCACGTTTTTGAATTGTGATGCATACCTGGCCCATTCTTTCAAATCCTCCTCCTCATCAGTATAATTGGGGACAAGAACATAGCGTAACCACGTAGATTTATTCATAGAAGCCAGATAATCCATGAATTTCAGTGTTGGTTCTAATGAGGCATTAGTCAGTTTTTTATATTTTTCGGAATTGATATGCTTTATATCCAGTAAAACCAAATCGGTATATTCAAGTACTTGTTTTACTTGCTCGTTCAATAATATACCTGAAGTGTCAATTGCGGTATGGATGTTTTGTTCTTTACATATTTTGAATAACTCCAATATAAATTCGGGTTGCAATAAAGGCTCTCCACCCGAGATGGTGACACCTCCGCGAACAAAAGCTTTCACTTTGTTTATCTCTTGAAAAACTTCTTGTGGAGTTAATTCGTACTTAGCTTTTTTTATTTTCCATGTATCAGGGTTATGACAATATAGACAACGCAAAGGGCAGCCTTGCATAAATAGTACAAAGCGGATTCCCGGACCGTCTTTTGTTCCAAAGGTTTCGAAAGAGTGAATGTATCCCTGCATAAAACAAAATTAACAGAGAATCGTAAAATACGATTCTCTGTTTATAAGAATAATTATTGTATGAGTTAGAATGTCGTTGTTATTGTTCTGTTTATCACATCCAGCTGTTGTTCGCGTGTGAGCTTTACAAAATTAACAGCGTAACCTGATACACGTATTGTCAATTGAGGATACTTCTCAGGATGTTCCATTGCATCAACCAGTAAATCCCGATCAAATACATTTACATTTAAATGATGTCCTGATTGAAGAAAATATCCGTCGAGCAGACCTGATAGGTTTGCGGCTTCTTCATTCCTGTTTTTACCCAATGTATTAGGTGTTATTGCGAACGTATATGAAATACCATCATTCGCATGTTCAAACGGAAGTTTGGCTACCGAAGAGAGAGAAGCTACCGCTCCTTTTGTATCTCGGCCATGCATTGGGTTTGCACCCGGTGCAAATGGCGTTCCGTCGCGACGTCCGTCAGGTGTATTACCTGTTTTCTTGCCATAAACAACATTAGATGTTATAGTTAACACAGATTGTGTAGGTATTGCATCTTTATACATCTTACGTTTACGGATCTTATTCATAAACTTCTCAACAATTTCTACCGCAAATTTATCTGTATTATCATCATTATTTCCGAATGGAATATACTCTTTTTCTACTATGTAGTCGACTGCATCGCCATCCTCATCCCTGACAATGCGAACTTTACCGAACTTAATTGCAGCAAACGAATCGGCGAGAATAGACAATCCGGATACTCCAAAGGCTTGTGTACGCACAATATCTACATCGTGTAAAGCCATCTCAAGTGCTTCGTACGAATATTTATCGTGCATATAGTGGATAATATTTAATGCTTTCACGTAAGTTTCGGCAACCCAGTCTAATGTTCGGTCAAATTTTTCCCATACTTCATCAAACTCAAGATAATCGCCGGTAACTTTTTCTATCCAATGTTTAGGTAATACCTGCGCTTTTGTTTTCTCGTCTTTACCTCCGTTTATTGTATAAAGCAGAGCTTTAGGCAGATTGGCTCGTGCACCGAAAAATTGCATTTGGTGACCTATACGCATAGGCGAAACACAACAAGCGATACCGTAGTCATCGCCTAGTTGAGGACGCATAATGTCGTCGTTTTCATATTGAAGCGATGAAGTGTCAATAGATACTTTTGCACAATATTTTTTCCATGCATCGGGCAAACGGTCACTCCAAAGAATGGTAAGATTAGGTTCCGGTGCAGGTCCTAAATTATATAAAGTATGCAGCATTCGGAAGCTGTTTTTAGTAACCATCGAGTGCCCGTTATTGGTCATACCGCCTATCGATTCAGTTACCCAAACCGGGTCACCCGAGAACAGTTCGTCGTATTCGGGTGTACGTAAGAATCTCACGATGCGCAGTTTCATCACAAAATGATCGATAAATTCTTGAGCTTCAGATTCTGTGATAAGGCCGGCTTTAAGATCACGCTCTATATAAATGTCTAAGAATGTGGTTACTCTGCCAAGACTCATGGCGGCCCCATTCTGATCTTTAATGGCGCCTAGATAGCCGAAATATGTCCATTGAATAGCTTCTTGAGCTGTCTTAGCAGGCTGTGAAATATCAAAGCCATATGCTGAAGCCATTCTTTTTAATGCTTTTAACGCCAATAATTGAGAACTTAATTCTTCGCGGAGGCGGATCAGATCGTCTGTCATTACGATAGGGTCACATTCTTTAAAACGTTTTTCCCTTTCTGCTATTAAACGATCTATACCATAGAGTGCTACACGACGATAATCACCGATAATACGTCCTCGTCCGTATGCGTCGGGCAATCCTGTTAATAAGCCGTTACTTCTGGCACGGCGGATACTATCTGTATATGCAGAAAATACACCTTCGTTGTGAGTCCTACGATATTTAGTGAATATTTCTGCTGTATTAGAATCTAATTTGTAACCATACTCTTCAAGGCTTTGCTGTACCATTCGTAATCCTCCATTCGGAAATATAGCTCTTTTGAGAGGCTTGTCTGTTTGTATACCTACAATTTTCTCTAAGTTCTTGTCAATATATCCGGCTCCGTAAGCATCGATCTGAGAAGGGTATTTAGTTTCAGCATCATAGATACCTCTTTTTTTCTCTTCTATAAACATTTCGCTCAATTTAGCCCAAAGTTCTTTTGTCGCTACTGTCGGATTCTCCAGAAAAGATTCATCGCCTGTATATTCAGTATAGTTTTTAAGAATGAAATCATTTACATTGATTTCTTCTTTCCATTTATTCCCTTTAAAGTCTTTATACGCTTCCATTTCTATTATTGAATTTGTAAATTATGCTTATATAAAAAGTTGTAAGTATATAACTTGCTATTTAGTATTCTTTTTTTTATGAATAATATCAGATCGTTTGATACCTTTATTACCCGAAAGTTTCAAACCTCAATTATTTTGGCAGGTTTTCTGACTTACTCATTCTTCAAATGCCTTCCCATTGTTAATAGTGGCTAGAGTATTATTTGAAGCTTAAATAGAGCTTACAGCAGCGGGTCTATCTGGGATTCTCACTCAGTTCCCTTTTCATCATTATCTACGAATATAAATAACGACACCAAAATCGGCGCAAAGGTACGGAATATAAATAAAATGTACAATAACTAAACATATGAAGAGACAAAGAAGGTATGATAAATTAATCTTAATATTGTATCCGCACTGAAGGGATATAATAAATTGAGTTGTATAAACTATTGATTAAGATTTGGATAACTATATAGTTTATGAACAATTCATATTCATAAGTGTTTTATTGGAAGAAAGTATGTAACTGAAGTCAATATCAAGGATAGTACACAAAAAGGTTTAGTTTCTAGCAAAGAAAAGCCCAAAAGAGTCCTACAACAGGTCAAGGGGATGATCTATAAATAAAAAGGGATTCTCAAGAAAAATATGAAAAGGTACTACTCAAATTCTAATTGGTTGTTTTATACAACAACCTAAGGTTAAACGGTCAATTATTCCGGTTATATTTCTTCATGGAAGTATTTGGCCATTATTTTTTCTTACAAATTACATAATTAATGACAAGTATGAAAAAGATTATTCTATTTGGAGTGTTGTTACTATCCTTATTTTTGGTAGTTTCTTCGTGTAAGGATAAGGTTAAAACAGAAAAAAGTTCTGAACTAATAAAACAAGGAGTGTTGGAAGTTCCAGATTCGGCGGTTTTAATCAATACGGTACTTTCGGCTGATGAACAAGCTCGGTTGACCCCCGATGCCGTATTGGAAATTCTTCAAAAGGGAAACAAAGAATTTACAGAAGACAATCTTACGGTTCGTAATAATTTGCAGCGTGTGCGTGAGGCGGCACTCAGTCAGTATCCGAAGGCAGCGATTGTATCATGCCTTGACTCACGTGTACCTGTCGAAGATGTGTTTCATCGTGGTATAGGAGATATATTTGTCGCTCGTGTAGCTGGAAATATTATAAATGAGGATATTCTGGGTAGCCTTGAATTTGCCTGTAAGGTATCGGGTGCAAAATTGATTGTAGTACTTGGTCATGAACATTGTGGAGCTGTTAAATCGGCTATAGATGACGTGAAATTAGGTAATATTACGGCAATGTTATCTAAAATACGTCCTGCGGTAGCTGCAGCAGCCAAAAACTATGATGGAGATAAAACATCTGATAATCCTAAATTTGTAGAGGCTGTTTGTAGTCAGAATGTAGATCATGCCATAAATGAGATTCGTTCAAAAAGTTCTATCCTGAAAGAAATGGAAGACAAGGGTGAGATTAAAATAGTTGGTGGTGTATATCATATGGAAACAGGTAAGGTTGACTTTCTTTAATTAACGAAGTAATTTTTAATCATATATATAAATAAGATTAAGCTTATGAAACATTCTTTTTGGTTACTGTTGGTATTAACAACAAGTCTAATATTAACGGGTTGTGTAAGTAATGGTAAATTCCGCAATCTAGAAGCTGAGTATAAAGAGTTGCAAGCAGAGCTTCAAGGCAGTCAATTGCGGTTGACCGAATGTGATACTCGTGCGAAGGGCATTGAAGATAGATTGGCTGAAGCCCAGAAAAACAATGAAAAATTGCGTGGGGCTTTAGCAGATATGCAAAATTCATTAAATAAGAGTCTTTCGCAAAACTCTCAAGGAAATACGAATATAGCAAAACTAGTAGATGAAATTAACGCATCTAATCGATTTATTCAACATCTGGTGCAGGCTAAAAACAGATCTGATTCGTTGAATATTGTAATGATTAACAACCTGACCCGTTCTTTAACTCGCTCCGAAATGCAAGATCTGGATATTAAAGTGTTGAAGGGCGTCGTTTATATTTCTTTGGCCGACAATATGTTGTATCGGTCCGGAAGTTATGAAATAAGTGATAAGGCAGGGCAGATTCTAAGTAAGATTGCCAAAATAATTTTAGATTATAAAGATTATGATGTTTTGGTCGAAGGAAATACAGATACAGATCCAATCTCCCGGCCTAATATACGCAATAATTGGGATTTAAGTGCTTTGCGCGGATCGTCGGTAGTACAAGCTTTGCAAGTTAATTACGGGATCGACCCTAAACGTTTGACGGCCGCCGGACGAGGAGAGTATAATCCTATTGCAACAAACAGTACTCCAGAAGGTAAAGAGCGCAACCGTAGGACTCAGATAATAATTACTCCGAAATTAGATCAGTTTATGGAATTGATTGAACAAGCTCCTAAAAGCTCGCTTGATGCAAATTGATTATTCATAGGATAAAAACTTTTTATAGTAACGGTTGTTTCATTATTTATTGAGACAACCGTTTGATATATTCAAAACGTACTATTTATTGAGATGAGTATTTTATATGTTGTAAACCCGGTTTATTTTTAATGAAAAATTTATGGAATTGAAAGGATTGATTATATGTGGAGCTGTCTTTTTACTTGCTTCATGTAATAAAAAAGTGCCTCAGTTGGGAACTGACAGTATAGAGAGTGTTGTAAATGCCATGACATTGGAGGAGAAAGCTACACTTACTATTGGTACCGGCATGGCTGGCTTTACAGGCGAGAGTGCTGTTGTTGGAGAATCTAATACGATTATAGCAGGAGCAGCAGGTACAACCCAAGAAATACCACGATTAGGTATTCCTTCAATTGTTCTGGCAGATGGTCCTGCCGGAGTAAGGATTTCACCTAAACGGGAAGGCAGTGATCGGACGTATTATGCCACTGCTTTTCCCACAGGGACACTATTAGCTTCTACATGGAACACTAGCCTTGTTGAGGAGGTTGGTAAAACAATGGGGGATGAAGCTTTAGAATATGGCATTGACATTCTTCTTACTCCGGCTCTAAATATTCATCGCAATCCTCTATGTGGTAGAAACTTTGAATATTATTCGGAAGACCCTCTTGTATCGGGAAAAATAGCTGCAGCTATGATTAATGGAATACAGGCTAGCGGAGTTGGTACATCTATAAAACATTATGCTGCTAACAATCAGGAAACGAACCGTACGTCGAGTGACAGTAGGCTGACTCAACGAGCATTACGTGAAATTTACCTGAAGGGCTTTGAAATTGGAATCAAAGAGTCGAAGCCGTGGACAGTAATGTCGGCATATAATTATATAAACGGAGTGTATGCTCCAGAGAATTATGAACTACTAACCACTGTATTAAGAGATGAATGGGGGTATAAAGGAGTTGTTATGACAGACTGGTTTGGTGGTGAAAGTGCACCTAAGATGATACATGCAGGAAATGAACTTTTGATGCCAGGGCTGACATCTCAAAAGGAAGAGATCATTGAAGCCGTTGAAAAGGGAACGTTAACTATCGAGGATTTAGATAAAGCTGTCACTCGAATATTAGAATTAGTGGTTCAAACACCTCGCTTTAAAAAATATAAATACACTGAGAGTCCTGATTTAAATTCACATGCAGCTGTTTCTCGCCAATCGGCTTCGGAAGGAATGATTTTATTGAAGAACGACAATACCCTTCCTCTAGCTAAAGATGTTAAGAAAATTGCTGCCTATGGTATTACTTCATACGATTTCATTTCGGGAGGTGCAGGTAGTGGAGATGTTAATAGTGCCTATACAGTATCCTTAGTTGATGGCCTTGCTAGCGCAGGCTATATGTTGAATTCTGATTTGCAAAGTCGATATGAAAAGTATATTACCATCGAAAATAATAAATTGAATGCCAATAAAAATAAAGAAGATAAGTTGGCTTCTCATACAGCAGGTGCTCGTCCAAAAGAGCTTATTCCGAATGATACGGAATTAAAAGCTCAAGCAGCAACCGCAGATATAGCTCTGATAACTATAGGGCGTGTTTCGGGTGAGTTTCTGGATAGGAAGATTGATGGTGATTTTAATTTAACGACCGAAGAATTACGACTAATCAACAAGGTTACAGAAGTATATCATTCGCAACGAAAGAAAGTTGTGGTAATACTAAATGTTGGGGGAGTGATAGAGACTGCTTCTTGGAAGAATATTCCGGATGCGATACTGCTTACTTGGTTAGCAGGGCAAGAGGGTGGTAACTCGGTTGCTGATGTAATAAGCGGAAAAACGAACCCTTCTGGTAAGCTAACGATGAGTTTTCCTATACAATATGCAGATGTATCATCTGCTACAAATTTTCCTTACGACTTTGTACATAAAGGTAATTTGACAGAGAGTATGCTAGCACGTAATCCGGAAAGAAAGAATCTTGTCAGAAATGTAGATTATACAGTATATGAAGAAGATATATATGTCGGTTATCGTTTTTTTAATACATTTAATAAAGCTGTATCTTATCCCTTTGGTTATGGATTATCTTATACTCAGTTTGAATATTCTGTTCCCAAAATCAAAGCTGTAAATAGTGGATATGAAATTAGCCTGACAGTTAAGAATACAGGATCAGTTAAAGGTAAAGAGATTGTACAGGTATATGTTGCAGCACCGTTGAATGATAATTATGGAAAACCAACTATGGAACTTAAAGCCTTCGACAAAACTCGAGAGCTTATGCCAAACGAAGAGCAAGAAGTAAAGATGTACATAGCAAAATTGGATTTAGCTTCTTTCGATCAAACAAATAGTTCCTGGGTTGTAGATCCCGGGTTGTATAAATTCATGGTTGGTTCATCATCAGTAGATATTAAACATGCTATGAATATTGATATAGAAGAAAAAATGACGGAGAAAGTTAATGATGTCTTAAGGCCCCAGGAAGAAATGAATTTTCTAAAATCTACTATAAGTAAATAGATTGAATGTTTACTCATAATCTTAACAAACAGTAGATAAGATAATAAAAGGAGGCAATGGCATGTTTTAATTATTAAAACATGCCATTGTTTTAGTTAGATGTGTCCACTGGAACTAAGTATAGCTATACCTAGAATAGCTACTATTACATAGAATAAGATAGTTAATCCAATTCCGATAGCCATTAAAATCAGACTAGCTTTAGCCCAATTCTTTTTAGTTTCATTAATGTCACTTTGTCCGAATCCCCATATGAATAGGAATATGATATTAACAACAGGAATGCACATTATAACCAGATTTATAAGCCATTCTTTAACGGACATTACTCTAGAAGTACTCTCGTTTTGTTCCATAATAAATTGTTTAAAAATCAAATATATAAATAAAAATGAAGATAGGAGTGGTAATTAGCGAAAGAATTGGTTAAGAGTAGATTATTGGAAAGTTTCGGACGCTTTTAATATAAGAGGGGGCTATTTTAACGATAAAAGTAGGACGTACTGAAAAGTGATACGACGATATTTTAGAGGAAGATGGCAAAGACATTAAAAAAGGGATACCCTTTATTTGATAATAAAGGGTATCCCTTAAATAAACATACATTTGTAACATGTTTAATGATTATTGGTTAATATTTAAGAGAGTCGTTTTCGCTTTTGTTCATTAATAAAGTATCAGTTGTTTCTGCATCTAATGAATTATCAATGGTATCCATATCGTTTATCGGGGCCTCCTTCCTTTCCTTATTAGCACAGCTGAATGTTAAGATGGCCATTGATAATGACAGTAGTATTACTATTATTCTCATAATATTCAAATTTAGAATGTTGCAATCTTATTGCTCGATCGGATCTTCTTTAGGTATTTTACTTTTAATCATATTCAGCCAAGTGTCTTTGTTTTCTGTCCATACCGAATATTGTTCTTCATTGAAAACACCCTTCAGATTAGTATCAAGTGTATAGTCGAATTCTTTTATTGCATCCTCAGTTAGCGGTACTGTTGTAAATAATACCAAGGCATAAGATTGGTTATATTGTCCCACAGAATCTGATTGAGTAGAAGTCAGCTTCAGAGTTTCAACCATAGAGCCCGTTAGTGCGCTTGCAGCTTCTTTAGCTGCCTCAGTTCGTTTGTCATCCTGGGAAAATCCCGCCATTGTTGATAGTAATATTGTGAATACTAACACAATACCTTTTTTGAAATTAATTGTTTTCATAATAAGTAATTATTTTGTTAATAAAAACTGATTAATATCAGCATATTATTAAAACAGACTTTGTGCATAATTAATTGCCATTAATGGCTTTTATTAATGTTTATTATTGATGGTAGACATAAATTATAGTAGCCTAATAGATACTAACAGAAATTAAAATATAATATAAGATAGTAATGGCAAAATTCTGTAAAAATACCTCCTGTATCCCTATATGTATAGCAATTGAATAAGTTTTTTAGGCCAGATTGTTGAATCAGAAATGTGAAAATATATTGTATAATCTATCATTTAATATCTGCAAGGATATTAAAAAATATCTTATATTTGTTTACAGCTTTCCTTTGTCAATCTTGTGGTGAAGCTTATATTTAAGAATCTTACAACCTAAATACCTATAATCCATGGAATATCAAAAAAAACTAATAGATATTATATCTAGATATGTACCAGAAGATGAAAAACTGGTTGATTTTATTTCAGGATTAATTCATTTAGGAAAAGAAGCCAGCTATAGGCGCATAAGATGTGAGGTAGAATTTACATTGTCGGAGGTAGTGACAATAGCCAAAAAGCTAAATATAAATTTAACCTCTTTGATTATAAGAGAAGGAGGGGAGAAAGTGACATGTAATCTGCGGCTAATAGACGAAACAAGCGCTGTACATGGTTATATAAAGAAGATTGAGGCTGACTTAAATATCTTGGAAGGCTTCGAGAAAAAATCAGGTTCTACGTTCTATACAGTAAACAGATCTATCCCCGAACTATTTTATTTTCCTTATACATATTTGACCAAGCTTAAGCTGTTTAAGATCCAGTTCAACAAAGGAACAGTTCAGCCATTGCCCCTAGCGCAGATAGATATTCCTGATGTACTATCCAAGGTTCGACAGGAATACTGGGACGAGATAAAACTCTTCAAACTCATTTTTATCCTAGACCCGAATTTACTTACCTCTGTTGTAAATGATATCTCATTCTTCTATAATTTGAATCTTATAACAGAAGAAGAAAAGAATCAACTGAAAAGAGAACTAATCTCTGTTTTAGATACTATAAATGAATCGGCTAGTACCGGTTTGTATCGAGGAAAGAAAGTGTCGTTTTATGTATCACATGTTACACTCGCCTTATCCCATTCGTTAATTGTTTCAAAAGGCTTAGAAGCTTCCATTATAAATTTGCACTATCCAAATTCATTATTGTCTTTCGATCAAGAAATGACACAGGCTCAAATGAAACGTTTGCAGATTATTAAAAAATGTTCGTCTCTGATTAGTCAGTCAGGAGAACTCAATAAGATAGCTTTTCTAAATAGACAAAGAGAAAAGCTATATCATTTATAGCCCTTTTATTCTCCACTCTTACTTAACCTCAGTTTTTGGCTTGTAGGACTACAAGTTCAATTATCTGTTAGTTTCTTTCCGAAATGTATCACAATATGAATATATATTTTCGGAAAGTGTTTTTGGTGCTAAAATAATGCCTACAGAATATTTTTCCTGTTTTTTCTTTTCTTTTTTTTCAGAAAAGAAAAGATTTTCCAACCAGTGATATTTAATATAAAAAGAGATAATTAAGCAACATTTTTTTTCATTTTGAGAAAATAATATTGCTTAATTATTTTCAACAATTTGCTTACTTGTGTATAGAAAAATAGTACAAGAGTGTGTGGTTGTTTTGAAACAATAGAATCTAATACCTAGGATATGAACGCTACATTTTCATTATCATGGAAATGAAAATACAGAAAGATCCCAAGTATAGCGATAGGGATACAATAAGGATACTAAAAAACTTAATACCGTTAATACACATGAAAGCTTCTAAATGGATCAAATTTACAGTATTATATTTGGGTGCGATATTATTATCTGTCAGCCAGATGAAAATATCTCCTACCAACCTTCGGGAGTCGTTTATTTCTATGTTGGATATAAGTCCTCTTGAGGTTTCTATCTATGTTTCAATATTTGCCTTTGCACCTGTTTTCTTAGCTATACCGGGGGGTAGCTTGGTGAAAAAGTATGGTGCAAAATGGATTAGCATCCTTATCATGACAGCATTATTCTTAGGCAATTTTATAGGTTATTTTACCGAGTCCTACCCTTTAATGTTGATCGCAAGAATAATAGAAGGGATATCCTTTTCCTTTATTATGGTAACAGGTATGGTATTGATTACACATTGGTTCAGAGATGGAGGTTATGGGTTGGCAGTCGGAATATTCGGTACTTTCTCTGCATTTGGGTATGCTGCTGTAATTTATGTACTTCCTATAGTTTATGACAACTATGGATTGAAAAATATATGGTTAGTCTTAGCTGCAGTATCTGCTGTTTTAGGATTGTTATTCATTATCCTTTTCGACAATCCGCAAAACACAACAGAAAGCAATATTAAGAAAGCCTCATTCAAAGAAGCATTTAAAAATACACGGATAATAACTCTTGCTATTGCTATGGCAACAGTTAGTTTCATATTATTTACATTTCTGGATGGATATCCTACCATATTCAAGAATGTTTATAACCTCACCACCGAAAGTTCGAGCTTCAATTCAATCGCTTTTGGCCTTGTTGGTATACCGGTTGGGTTTATCATTGGTTTCCTTATCGAAAAAATAGGAAAACCAATCACTATCGGATTCTTTTCTTTTATCGTAATGGCTATAGCATGTTTTATGACCGATAAGACGCCCGAATCATTATTGATCATTCAAATAATAGTTTTATCTACATGTATAAGTTTTACGTCTACATCAATAGCATCTTCAGTTCCTAAAATTGTAAAACATCCCGGCCTTATTGAAGATAGCTTTGCAATAATATATTTATTCTATTATATCGGTGCACTTATAGGAATACCTATAGTATCAGGCTTAGTCGGAAGTTACGGATGGGCTATTGGTGTACTACCTCTTACAGTAGTTGCACTATTGGGAGCAGTATTGTCATACCCTTTTTTCAGACAAGAGAGTAAGACGATATCAACAAATTCATAATAACAAATTTTATTAATCAAATTATAGGAGGAAATAAAAATGGCAAACAAGAATTTCAAAGAAGGATTGGATTATGCAAAAGAATTAGATCAAAAAGATCCATTAAGAAAATTTAAAGACAGATTCTATCAGCTGGAAGGAAATAAAATTTATATGGATGGCAATTCGTTGGGATTAGCATCGAAAGACGCAGAGGCCGCTTTGATAAATATGTTCGAAATCTGGAAAACGAAAGGAATCCTGCTTTGGAATATTGAAGATGGATTTTACTTCCAGTATGCGCAGAAGTTAGGCGAAAGATTGGCGAAACTAATCAATGCAGAAGGCAATGAAGTTATAGTAGCAGGAAACACCACGATCAATATTCATCAGATGATAGCGACCTTTTGGAAACCGACTAAGGAAAGATATAAAATACTGGTCGACGATCTGAATTTCCCTACAGATAGGTATGCTATTGATAGCCAAATTCTCTTAAAAGGCTTGAAAGTAGAAGATACAATAAAGGTAGTAAAGAGTAAAGATGGAATATTCATCGATGAAGATGCTGTTGTAGAGGCTATGACTGATGATGTTGCAATCATATTATTGCCATCAGCTCTATATCGAAGCTCTCAGCTACTGGATATGGAGCGCCTTACAAAAGAAGCACATAAACGAGGTATTTATATTGGTTGGGATCTTTGTCATTCTATTGGTGGCGTACCTCACGACTTTAAGAAAATAAATCCGGATTTTGCTATCTGGTGTAATTACAAATATCTGTCTGCCGGACCGGGTGCTTCTGCCGGATTATATATTAATAAGAAACATTTCGGGAAGACTGTAGGTTTATCCGGATGGTATGGAAACAAAGACGAAACCCAATTCCAATTGAAACATCAGTTCGATCAAGCGTTAGATGCTACAGCTTGGCAAACAGGCACGCCTAATATGCTTTCTATGGCTCCACTTCAAGGAGTTCTAGATATATACGATAAAGCAGGTTTGGATCGGATACGAGAAAAGTCTTTAAATCTGACAGCTTATCTGATGTATTTGGTCGATGCAAGACTTAGAGAATATGGATATTCATATAATAACCCGACAGATGATGAGAAACGCGGAGGTCATGTCGCCTTAGTGCATGATGAGGCCTATCGTATATGCTTGGCATTAAAGAACCATAATGTCATACCTGACTATCGAGAACCGAACGTTATCCGTTTAGCTCCAATAGCCCTTTATAATACTTATGAAGATGGATACAGGCTGATAGATGCGTTAGAGATTATAGGTAAGAACAAAGAATGGGAGAAATATAGTTCTGAAAGAACTATGGTGATGTAAGATTTCTGTTTTGGTTATCAAGGAAATGCCGGGGCTGGCGATAGAGATTGTTAGTCTCCGACTTTCCGAGTTATTGATACCTGTTATACTATTTTATACATGTAAACGCCAAAGTTGTCCATCAATCTTTTTATCTATTTAAAATTTGCTTATGACAAAGATTGGAATTTTAGCCGGGATCTTGTTGTTATCTATTCTTTCCTTATCGGCACAGGATGATAAGAATATCGAAAATGAAGTCGATTCAGTTTCTGTGAAAAAATCGGTGTCAACACCGACTGCATTAAAAGAAATTGCAAAGAATGTATACTTCTCCGCTTATTTTCAGGGGCAATATCAATCTGGGCAAAAAGATGTAAATAGACTGATGGTTGGTTCAGCAAATGAAAACTATGGAAAAAGCTCATTCAATCGGTTTGGACTAAGGAGAGCATTTCTAAGTACGATGTTCGAAACCGGTATAGTATACGGACTTGTAACAATTGAGGTTAAGGATAATAAGAATATTTGGTTTAGTGATGCATATTTAAATATAACTGAGCCTTGGAGTAAAAAATTTAGCTTAACTTTAGGATCACTGAATACTCTTTTCGGGTATGAGCTTAGTGTTTCACCTTCGGTTTATGAGTTAATAGAAGGAACCTCATTTTTATATAGCTTATTTCCAGATATATATGATGTGGGAGCACAGGTTTCATACAAAGCACCGGAGAAGTACGGGAGTCTCAATGTTAACTTAGGTCTGGTAGCAGGAAATGGAGTGCAACAAGAAACCGATAGTAAAAGAGATTTTGTGGGAAGTATCAGTGCTAGTACCAATAAAAACAGGCCATTTCGCCTTTCAGGAGGTTTGGCTTACTACAATGGTTTTGTGTATCAAGGAAATGAAAATGTGTATAAGATGAAGGAGAAAGCGTTTTTTCTTGATAATAATGTTAATAACAAAGGACAATATGCAAAACGTAGATACTTTGATGTCAATGCACAATTGGCAGTTGAAACTCTTTTCGGGTTAAGCCAATTAAGGTGTGAATACGTAAAGGGAACACAGCCTGCTGGAAAAGACTCTTACAATAGTCCAAACTCAAGCAAACGACCGGAAACAGATACTTATATTCGGGACTTTAATGGTGGATATATCTATTATTTACAACAGATTGGCCCGAAACTTCCACTCACGTTCTGGGGGGGCTATAGTTGGCACGACCCAAATACAGATGTATCGGGGGCCGATATTGGTAAATATAATACAAATGAAACAGATATCAGTTATCAGACAGTTAGTCTTGGCCTTGTATGGTTTCCATATCCCGCAATAAGAGTACAGGCCTTTTATGAAATGCCTATAAACGAAAAATCTATCAATTTGGCAGAGCAAGGTTACAACCGAAACAGGAATGATAATGTATTTTCATTCAGAATTCAATATAAATATTAAGTTACTCAATAAATCTAAATAACAACCAATTAAAAAACATAGCATTATGATTATTGGAATACCTAAAGAAATTATGCCAGGCGAAGCTCGTGTAGCAGCTAGCCCGGAAGCTGTGAAGAAATATATCGCAGATGGATCGACAGTATTAATAGAAAAAAATGCCGGTGTCGGCTCTTTCTATTTTGATGAAGATTACATTGCATCGGGAGCCCAAATAATAGCCTCGGCGGAAGAGCTTTACCAAAAATCAGATTTGATACTGAAAGTAAAAGAACCTTTATTTAATAATACATATGGAAAGCATGAAGTTGAGTTAATGCATGAAGGACAATATCTTATTACATTTATTCACCCGGCATCACCCGTTAATCACGAAATGGTGAAGAAATTGGCTGCGCAAGGTGTAATAGGAATGACACTCGATAGTGTGCCTCGTATTTCTCGTGCCCAATCTATGGATGCTTTAACATCAATGAGCACTTGTGCAGGATATAAAGGGATTATAATGGCAGCTAATGAAATGGCTGAGTTTATGCCTCCCATGTTTACGGCTGTGGGAGCAATGCAACCGGCAAAAGTATTGGTTATAGGTGTCGGTGTCGGCGGGCTGCAAGCATTAGCTACAGCTAAGCGTTTAGGTGCCGTTACATATGCCACAGATATACGTCCGGCAGCAGTAGAGCAAGCACAGAGCCTGGGCGCCAAAGTCATAGATTTGGGAGTTCCTGCCGAATTGGCAATAGCCGAAGGAGGATATGCAAAAGCTTTACCTGAAGAATGGATTAGAAAAGAACGTGAAAAATTACGTGAGGTTTTAAAAGAAATGGATATTGTATTCTGTAGTGCGCTGGTACCGGGTAAAATAGCACCAATTCTTATAACAAAAGAGATGGTTGAGGAAATGCCTAACGGCTCTGTTATTGTAGATATTTCTATCGACCAAGGAGGTAACTGCGAAGTAACACCTCCGGGAACAATCGAATCGAAACATGGAGTAACTATAATTGGAGTGAAAAATATTCCGGGAACATTACCTAAAAGCTCGACATGGATGTTTGCTCAGAATGTGTATAATCTGGTTAAGTTTTTAACTAAAGATGGTAAAATTGAACTGGATATGACCGATGAAATTGTAAAATCAATATTAGTTACAATGGATGGTAAGGTTGTACATGCAGGGGCTCTAGAAGCCATGAATAAATAAATCGATTCTAGGGTTGCTTTTACAAAACAAAAGCAGCCCTTCTTAATAAAAAACGAATAGAATGAATCCAATTTTTTTAATCATAATATTTTTGGTAGCCTCTATTGTTGGATATTTAATTATAAAAAATGTTCCAAGTTTGTTGCATACGCCACTTATGTCAGGTATGAATGCTTTAGCCGGAATATGTTTACTGGGTGCTATCGTTGCAGTTGGTTATTCTTATCAGGCCGGAGGTGCAGGTCTTATCGCTGGACAAGTGTTTGGAGGCTTAGGTGTATTGCTGGCAACAATAAATGTTGTTGCGGGATTTGGCGTGACACACCGCATGTTAAAAATGTTCAATCCTAAGAAGAAAACTAAGAAATTATGACCGAAACTTTATATTATATCATTTGTGGTTTATTATCACTTTTAGCTCTACTGGGGATATCAATGATGAGTAAAGTGCCGACCTCAGTAAAAGGTAATTTACTGTTGTCTTTTTGTATGTTGGCCGGCATTGTTCTAACTCTTATATATTACAAAATATATGATGTCTCGACTATCTATGCCCTTATGTTGGTTGGAACTATAGTAGGTGCTGTTTTAGCCCGTAAAGTACAGATGATTCAGATGCCTCAAACAGTGGCTATGCTAAATGGCTTGGGAGGCTTAGCTGGAGCAATCGTTGGAGGGCTGACTATTGTAGGCATAGGAGTACTTCCTTCCGAATTTCCAACATTTGTGAATGTAACAGGTGTATTAGCCGTAGTGGTTGGTATGGTCACATTCGTTGGAAGTATGGTAGCAGCAGGAAAATTACATCGGCTATTACCACAACAACCTGTTGTGTGGAAACATCATGAATTAATAACAACAACATTACTAATAGGTTCGATAATTACAGTTGGCCTTGCATTCGTCATAGGACAAGACTTTGGGCTATTATCTAATGTAAACTTTATTCTTATATTGAGCATTGTATTCGGCTCTCTTTTTGGATATGTTTTTGCTATCAGGGTAGGAGGGGCAGATATGCCTATTACAATTTCATTGTTGACATCCTTGGCCGGAGTAGCAGCTGCAATAGCAGGTATGGCGATAGGTGATTTACTGGTCGTTTCTATTGGGGGTATAGTTGGGTCATCTGGCTTGTTACTGACACAAATTATGTGTAAGGCTATGAACCGCAAATTAATGGTTATCTTAACGGGTAAAACAGCAGCATCTCCAATAGCGAAAAAAATAGCAGAAGAAAGTCGGACAATACTCCATGATACACTGGCGCAAGAGGATAAAGAAAAAACAGTAGGAGATATTCTTCGTAACGCTAAGGCAGCTATTATCGTTCCGGGTTACGGTATGGCACTGGCACAGGCACAGCATCAGGTTCGCCAATTGGCAGATGTTATGGAGTCGCAGGGAACAAAGGTTAGATATGCGGTTCATCCTGTGGCCGGACGTATGCCCGGTCATATGAATGTTCTTCTAGCCGAGACGGATGTACCCTACGACCAGCTTTATGAAATGGATGCTATCAACGATGATTTTAAAGATACGGATGTTGTAATCGTTATCGGCGCCAATGATGTTCTCAATCCAGCAGCCCGCTATGCAGAAGATACGCCGATCTATGGTATGCCTGTTCTGAATGTGGATCAGGCCAAGAATATCATTATCTGCA
>NZ_JAEPKU010000036.1 GCF_016652235.1 Dysgonomonas sp. Marseille-P4677 | reverse complement strand
AATTAAGATCTTTGTTAAAAAAATGTTTTTATTTTGTATCCTGTTCTAATCCGATGTATTTTTACATAAAGATATATTTAGATAAATAAAATAACACGACATATAAATGAAAAAACTAATTATAGCTATGACCTTAGTTACACTATTATCTACCTCGTGCAACAAAAAAGAATCTCAAAAGGCAGAATATTCAGGTGAAGATATTTCAAAAGACATAACAATCATAAGAGAAAAAACGACAAAAAACGCATCGATACAAATATATACAAATGGACAATGGACTTTGTATGCAGGGCCTTCGGTAGATAATATAGATTTCTCACAGCCGATAGCCAAGGGCATCAACAGTGGCACTTTTCCTCTAAACGTTACAGATTCGGCACGCTCTTATTTTGCAGTCGTTACCGAAAAGGGAACTGCAATTGTAGCCGACAGGCATTTACCCATGACAGGAGGCTATAACTTTCGTGATATGGGAGGTTATCAAAACACAGATGGCAAATATGTGAAATGGGGTAAAGTTTTCCGTTCCGACGATTTACACAATCTCACCGATGCCGATCTTGAATATCTTGCTGCAATCCCTCTGGTATCGATAGTCGATTTTCGATCGGAAGAAGAAATGCAGATGGGACCAGACAAAAACCCGACATCGTTAAAGAAAAATTATGCCTATTCTATCAGTCCGGGTAATTTGATGAATGCGGTAAAAAAAGACGTGAGTAAGATAACCTCAGAACAAGCCGACCAACTGATGATGGACATGAATGTTTTACTCGTCAGTGATACAACATGTATCAATCGCTACAAAGACTTTTTTGCTTTGTTGCAAAACGAGGATGACGCTCCATTAATGTTTCATTGTTCGGCAGGAAAAGACCGTACTGGTATGGCCGCGGCTCTATTTCTCTCAGCCTTAGGTGTAGATGAGAAAACAATAATAAAAGATTATCTATTGTCTAATACCTATCTTGCAAATAAATATGCTAAACTGAAAGCAGAAAATCCGGCTATGAAATCATTCTTTGAGGTAAAAGCTGAATTTTTGCAAGCGGGATTAGATAGAATTAAAAAAGACCATGGTTCGGTGGAAAACTATCTTAAAAACGTCCTGAATGTAGATATACAAAAAATGAGAGACCTGTATTTATATTGATTTTCATTATTTCTGACAAGCGGAACAATAATATATAGTGCCTCCGAGATAAGCTTCTTTTACAATATCTCCTCCACAATTGGGGCAAGGATTTTTGTAAGTATTCTTGGATAATATAGTTTTATAGCCTCCTTTATGTCCGTAAAAGTCTTTTTCGGTATCTCGTCCACCTTTATCGGTCATACTCTTTAAAGTAACTTTAAGACAGTGGAATAAATCTCCCCTTTCGAAATCGGATATAGTGGATATTTTACGTTTTGGATGAAGCCCTGCATTGAAAAGTATGTCTTGCAATGTACCATTTCCCAGTCCGGGAATACGCTGCTCGGTAGCCAGTAAGGCTTTGATAGACATATCTTTCTTCACACGTTTGAAAATATTCACGAAATATGCTTCATCAAACTCGTCTTTCAATGGAGAAATACTATTTAAACTATTGTTGTAATAGAAATTATCAAAGACTTTCTTAAAAGTATAGATTCCGCCATACATAGATACAGTAAAAGCAATAAAGCTTTTGTCTTCAAATACAATTAGCAACTGATGTTTGGCGGGATGCTTTTCAAATGCCGGATAGTATTTCAGATTTACCCCATCGCTTATAGATAATATAATATCGTCATCGCATACAATATCAATAAATGCGCCATGCCCCCTAACAGAGAGAATTTCCCTTCCTAAGAGTAAACTTCCATAGAGGAGAGGATCTCCATTGTACCATGTAAAACGATGAGGACTCGTGGCCTGTACCACTTCGGCAATACGTTTACCGGCCAATATACTTTCTGCCTGATAGCCAATGGTTGTAGATTCGGGTGTTTCTATCATATCCGGCTCGATAAAAAGTTAAGGAATAAGAGGTGATAAATCTTTTATATTATTTTCGAACGAATTTAGTTTTTCTTTTTCTCCTGCAAGCCAAATAATATCCCCTTCTTCGAACATAAAAGATGGTGATATATTAATTATAGATTCGTTGCCACGATCAGCACCGATTACCATGCATTCAGTTTTTTCACGTATACCTGCATCGGCTATAGTTTTGCCTATAAGCGAACAGCCCGGCTCGATAAGAAATTGGGAGAGGCTGATATGATGTTGAGCGTCTTCTTCTATCTGCGACGCCTGTAACCTCTTATCTTCCAAATATTGTGACAGTTTTTGCATTTCCTCATCCGATCCCGAAACAACAAGCTTATCGAAAGGATACAGATATTCGTTACCGTCAGGAATATTTATTTTGCGGCTTCCTCTTATGATGGTTATAATATTTACTCCTGTTTTTTGTCTAAAATTCAGTTCACGTAAAGTCTTTCCTATACTAGGAGACGATTGCGACACTTCGAATTCTTCAATATGAATATTCTTGGAAAGCAAATCATTCGCTACAGTAGGCAATATGGACGCTCTATTTTCATCATATCTTTGTTTTAAATTCAGATTTTCCAGAAAACGGGCTTCTATCCTACGCGACTGCTCTTTGAATCCCTGAGAGAATATAATCAAAGTTACTACCGCCAATGATATTATTACCATCAGAACGGTCAGACGTGGAAACAATGGAATAAGTACCATCAATACTAATACCATACAAATAATGATTCGAAATGCGATTAGTGAAATCAAAGCACCTCTATTGAAACGGTTATCTTTCCATAGTTTTTTAAATTCCGACGAGCGATTTCTTTTCATCATAATAGCACGCAAAAACGGAGCCATCAGCGTAAGTGTTATTACTGCAGCAAGAATATTACCCCATACACTACCGGGTACGTATTCTACAATATATGGAGTAATAAAGTTCTGAAATACGAGTAAAATAGCTATGGTGATACTTGTATATATAGCCACTAGTTTAAGAATACTTTTCAGTAACTTATTCCAATCATTTTTCTGGTTTACCGTATTATACCCCGACACAGCATACCCGTCTTTGAGCCTACTCCACTTATCAGGTATACGTTTTTCGATCCAATTGTATGCTGGATCTGCCGCCTTGATAAAGTAAGGCGTAGTAAATGTCGTAATTACAGAAACAGTTACAATTATAGGATAGAGAGTATCTGTAATAACACCCAAACTCATTCCCAGAGTAGCAATAATGAAAGAAAACTCACCTATCTGGGCCAGGCTGAATCCCGACTGCATCGATACTTTCAGTCCCTCGCCCGAAGCTAATACTCCGATAGAGGCAAAAATGGTACGTCCAACAAGGATTAACAAGGTAAGTATAAGTATAAGAACTGCATATTCTCTTATTATAGAAGGATCGACCATCATACCTACCGACACAAAAAAGACTGCTCCAAAAAGATTTTTCAACGGCTCTATTAAGTGTTCTATATGCTTCGACTCTATAGTCTCGGCAAGAATAGATCCCATTATAAATGCGCCCAAAGCAGCAGAGAAGCCTACATATGATGCAAATAGCACCATACCTAGACAAAGACCTACAGCAACAATCATCAAAGTTTCGTCATTCAGATATTTCTTTAGTTTCTTGAGCATTGTCGGTATCATGTATATACCCACAACGAACCAGATAAGCATAAAAAATATAAGTTTGATTACACTGTTTGCCAACTGTCCGCTTTCGAAATGTTGGCTGGAAGCGAAGGTAGTGAGCAACACCATCATTACAATTGCCACAATATCCTCGACTATAAGCATACCGAAAACAATACCGGCAAACTTCTTCTTTTGCAAGCCCATATCGTTGAAAGCCTTAATGATAATAGTAGTAGAAGACATGGAAAGCATACATCCCAAATAGATACTATTCATCGTATCCCAGTCATCGATGAGCTTTACTATAAACAGCTCTCCGGCAAGATATCCAATTACTATCATCGATCCAAGATTGATAAGTGTCGCAATAGAGGCTTTACCTCCAACATCCATCAATTTTTTGAAACTAAACTCTAGCCCTAATGCAAATAAAAGAAATATTACTCCTATCTCGGCCCATATACTCACATTGGCCATATCCGATATTTCGGGAAGCTTACTAAAAACCTGAGAAACTTCGGCTTGAGAAAATCCTGATATTTTCACGACTAACCCTTCAATAAAATTCTTGAAGTGTAAACTGGCAAAAAATCCGGCAACAATATATCCTAATACTACAGGTTGTTTAAGCCATTTAAAAACAATAGTTACTATTCCGGCTGTAATGAGAAGGATAGCCAGATCACTTATAAAATGGGGTAAATGCGCCATATATTATTTTATCAATCTATTTGTGTATAATTAATCTTTTCTAATAAAAAGAGTGTCGAATGTGGTTTATTTGACATCTAAAATTATCAAAAAAAAATGGTTTCTGAAAAAACTAATTAAAAAAAATGCTATCATGCAATAAAAAAAACACCTTGAATCCGGCTATCAATAAGGATTTAGATAAATTTTATAAAAAGTATATTACCATTATTTACTTACTTCCCAATAATTAACCCTACATTTGTTTTTGAACAATGATAAATTAATATTGTTTAATTTATACAGTATTTAAAATTGATCAAAATGAAAAAAGTACTATTAACAATAGCAGCAGTTGCCATTACAGCGATTCCTGCTTTGGCACAAGAAAAAGCATTCGTGCCCTCTAAACTAGGACAAAACTGGTTTATTCAGCTACAAGGTGGTGCATCTTATACCATCAGTGAATATTACAGAGATGCATCTTTTTCTGATTTGGTTAGCCCTCATGCAGCTCTCTCAATAGGTAAATACTTTGCTCCTGCTATAGGTGCGCGTCTTCAAGTTGGCGGATGGCAGTCTAAAAATTATTATAAAATAAGCAATACTGACGGCACTTACAATATCAATTACATACAAGTAAATGCAGATGGTTTATTGAATCTGACTAATTTATTCTTACCGTATAAACAAGATCGTGTATTCAATTTGATCGGTATTGCCGGTATAGGTTATGCTCACGGATTCAAAAATAAAGATCAAGGTATTTCGAGAACAAACAGTATTGTTCCACGTGCAGGCTTGCAAGCTGATTTCCGTGTAACAGAAGGCGTAAGTCTTAACCTAGAAGTTACAGGCAATTTGATGCCTGACAACTTCAACGGCCGTGTAGAAGGCAAGAAATACGATGGTGTTGTAGATGCCTTACTGGGTGTTACTTTCGACCTTTCGAAAGGAGGCTTTAAAATGGCTGATATTTCAGACCCTGCCGAGTTGAAGAGATTAAACGACCAGATCAATGACCAAAGAGCTCTTCTGGCAAATAAAGATAGTGAAATCAGCAGACTGAAGACTGATTTGGCCAACAAGCCAGAACCTCAGGTAATAGTACAAGAAACTAAAGAGATTAAAGAACAAACCGAAGTGTTGATGAATGCAGTTGTTGTATTCCATATCGGTAGTGCTAGACTTGAGAAAAATCAAGATATCAATATCTTCAATGCAGCTCGCTATTTGAGAGATAATCCATCTGTAAATGTTATCGTAACAGGTTATGCAGATAAGAGTACAGGCACTCCTGCAATCAATCAGAGATTATCCGAACAACGTGCTAAAGCTGTGGCTGATGTCTTGATAGACAAATATGATATTTCTCCTAGCCGTATTACAACAAAAGCCAGTGGAGATAAAGAACAACTATTCCCTACCGACCAATGGAACCGTGTAGTTGTGTTTACTGCTGTTACCAAATAAAAAACTATTTAATAAATATGAAAAGGATGCTCCGAAAGTAGCATCCTTTTCTATTTCTAAGAAGTAGTAAAATAGAACATAATTATTTATCCTTTATACCTTCGTCTAATCCCCATTGCTTATTTGGCTCTGCTCCCATCTGTAATTCGAGAGTGCCACCTTTCAGCAATTCTCTGGCAGGAAAACAAAACGAATTAAGCTCCCGCCCATTCAACTTAGCCGATTGTACATATTTATTAGTACGGGAAGCGCCTTTTGCTATAATATCGAATTGCGTTCCTCGACCAAATCTTTCACCGAGATTGATAGTCGTTTTTTCAAATAAAGGGCTACCTATTTCATACACAGGATCAACACTACATCCTCCATCTGTCTGAAACAGACCTAAGGCCGCCATTACAAACCATGCGCTCATTTGCCCTTGGTCTTCATCTCCCAAATAAGCATTAGCCACTTCATGACCATAATAGCGATCGATAATAGAACGGCTCCACTTCTGAGTTTGCCAAGGTTGTCCAACCCAATTGAAAAGAAATGCAAAGTGCATCGATTGCTGATTGCCCTGTACGACAGGAAAATCCCAATACTGATCTCCCGGAGCATTGTAACGCCATGGCTCACTGGCTTCGAATCCCCATGTGAGACGTTCGATAAAGTGATCTCTACCTATCATATTGGCAAGAGCCGGTACATCTTGAGGAACAAAGAATGTTAGTTGCCATGCGTTACCTTCTACATAATGATGATTAGCACCCGACTTGAACGGATCAAAATCTTTTTCCCATTCGCCATTGCTGTAACGCATACGAGCATAACCTGTCTCAGTATCTATCACATTACGCCACCAGTTGCCTCTATCAGAAAATATCTCATAATCTTTCTCTTTACCTAAAGCTTTAGCCAATTGAGATACAGTCCAGTCGTCGAACGAGTATTCGAGCGAGTTGGAAAAACGCCCCTTGTCTGCCGGTACATATTTATATTTGAGATAAGAAGTTAGATCACGATTGCCTGCCAATCCATTACCTATATGTTGAGCAGGAGTAGTCTGCATTTTCTTGGCTGCTGCAAATACTTTTTCTACATCGAAGTTGCGGATTCCCATTTGATAGGCACTAACCAGTAAAGGAATTTCGTGTTCGGCTACCATTACAGGTACATATTCCATTCCCGCAGGCCCCTTAGCTAACCATCCGTTAGCATCATACATCCCGAGTTGCGATTTCACCCATCGAGACGACCACTCAGGGGTAATCAGGTTCCATACCTGATTGAGATTCCAGAAAGTATTCCAGAAAGCATCGCAGCCCAGAGCTAATGCATCAGGATCATCAAACTTCTGTATTTTTTCAGTAGCATCAACCCAGCGTCCGTCTACATCGCTGAATGTATTGCGACAATAGGAACGATACATGTTTGTATAGAAACGAATTTTTTCCCGTCTATCATTACTTTGTACATTGATTCTTGACAGAATACCGTTCCATTCTTTACGATGAAAATCTCTGATATGGTCAAAATTCCAGCCGAATGGGTTAGCTATTTCTTCTTGTAGATTTCTACGTGCACCTTCCATATCTCCATACGATATCGCCGAGCGTACCTGAACTATTGGATTCTGGCGGGTATCAAATTCAGCAAAGCAACCCATATTATTAGGATTTTTTGCAGATAAATCTGCCTTATCCAGAATATTTTCGTTTATCCATCCTCCGAATTTTGAAATGTCCTGATCGAATTCTATAACAAAATAAACTGTATAATCCTGATCGCTGTCGGTAGACCAGATATTTTTAGATTGTTGCTTGCTATAGCCTTCTATTCGGCGCTCATTAACCTGAGTGATCTTTGCATCGAGAATATTGTAACCATATTCGGCAGGGATCTTTAAGTCTATCATTACTCGCGAGTCTACAGCAGCAGGATAGGTATATCGTTGAAATCCGCAACGAGTAGTAGCTGTAAGCTCAGCTTTGATATTGTAATCGGTAAGTTGCACTTTATAATATCCGACTCCGGCTTCCTCACTCGATTTGTCTATCTCGGAACGATAATCCTTATCTGTCTTCTTGAAAACGGACTGATCTCCGATCGTTGTTTTCAAAGCTCCGTTGGTAGGCATTATACCTAAGCCCGCCATAGTCCATTCGTGTATGTGACTGAATGTGCCCACACTTTCGAAGCTCGGCTGATAACCGGCCTGCCATCCCGGGTTTTGATTGTCGGGACTAAGTTTAACCATACTGAAAGGCATCCATGGTCCGGGTGCTATCATCCAACGCGAGTGAGCTGTTCCCATTCGTGTATCTATATAATCGGCAACTGTCACATCAGGTTTAGGCGAACGTATAATAGTTCCTTTCTCAACAGTTTGACCATCTATAAATACGCTGTATTTACTTTCCTGTTCTTTAGACACAACAGGCATGGGGGCTTCAAGTACATAGCGTCCTTGTTCTAATGTCTGTTTGAGAATAGTTTTATTATCAACCTTAACTTCTACTAGCGGATTACCCGAAAGATATTCCAGATCGACAAGCAAAGGCTGGGCAGAAACTTCTGGTAACTGATAATCAGCTACCTCAACTCTACGCAAGTAAGCCGAATGAACATCATTATCTAGTTTGGCATTGCCCGGACCTTCGAGTCTGACATCATCAAAAACAAGCCATGAACCTTCGAGGTTAGTCAAATTAATCTCATTTCCTCCCTTTTTCACGAACCCTGAATAAAGAAGTATCTCAATGGTATGTTTAATACACTTTCCGTAATCACCGCCAAGCACCTCATCACCTCCTCCGTTGGGCAGAATATATTTCCACGACTGTCCATTGACCGTAACCTTGAAATAAGGTGGTCGGTCTTTATTGGTATCAAGAATATCAAGGATAAGTTTCCAGTCTCCTCGATCGGGCACAGACTTCATCCTGAAGAGAATATTCAACACATGAGTCCGTAGACCTGCTGTGTTACTTGTACCTCCCCACTCATCGGCAGGACCTGGCAAAATATATGGAAAATCTTTCTCAGGAGAGGATTCTCCGATAAGGTAAAAACGGTCTTCCCATCCGAAATCGTGAGTAAGGAAATCGTTATACTTGTCAGGTGCTAAAGCTAATTCGGAAGCACTATTGTCGTGTACTCCTATTTGCCAGATAATCTTTGATTCTTGGGAATTACTGCATCCCGGTAAGATAACTGCCAGAAATATTATACTTAATTTAAAAAGGTTTTTCATGTTTAAATTCTGAATTTAGTTTATCCCGAAAGGAGAAAAACAGGCATTTAATACTTCTTATAACTTCTTTAATGGCATTTATAGTAGAAATGGTAACAATATGTCGTTTATATTTATCTTTCGCAATCCAGCCCCTTGTCCACCAAGTTCACAAACATCCAAATGTACATAATCTTTTTCTCTTATAAGATGTGCCAGCCATCTAAATATAAAAAAAGATGCTCACTTTTTGGTAAGCATCTTTTATTTTTATTCACTGGTATCTCCTACAGTTTCGCCACAGTAACTTCATATATAAACTTAACATTATTTGTATTATCGCTATATATATAAAGCTCCGTTTTACCTGATGTGACGCCTGTTATTTCTATTTTCTTATTGTTTCTATTGATATTAATTGTTGCAATATCAGGATTCTTACTACCAGCCTTATAAGCACCCTTCATTGTTAGTGGATAGGCTAACTCCTTAACTTCACCTTCATTTATGGATATGGCTAGTGGATTAGTTTCGGGTAATGGCAATACTCCTTCTCCAACAGATACCTTGATAGTAGCTACTACACCGATAGCATCTTTTACGGTTATGGTAGCTTCTCCCATCCCTACACCATAAATGTATACTTTCTTGTCTTCATTATTTACTCCTATCAAAGCAACTTTCTCATCAGAAGATATAGCACTGCATTCTCCGTTTGCTTCAATAATATCAACCCCAACATGATCATTCTCAACATCAAGCTCAACTGCAGTTTTACTTAATTTTAATTCGGGAGTCACTTCATCGTCATCACTACATGCCAAAAATAGCGGACATAGCAATAATAGCATTAAATACTTCTTCATAGTAATTGTAATTTTATGATTGTCTTTCATTTCAATGGTTGAATAACAAATATACCCTTATAAGAAACGAAAACCAAGAAAAAATACTAAAATAACATCTCAACCGCCTTTTTTAACATATAGATTCCCCATTAAGATATCATTTAGCAAGAAACAATATTAAAGTTACTATATTTTGGAAATTGATTGAATTTCAAATATACTTTTTACTCCCTAAACAAATAAAATGCGAGCTTTTTTTAAAATAAAAATATTGATAATTATTTTAAGAAAATTCACAAACCGAAGAGAAAAAAAGGATTACATAAAATATCAATCATCTGTGGCATATAAAGAAAGAAATCTGTACTTTTGTAACCGTTTCTTTAGAAAATAAGATATTTATATATGATTGACAAGATTAACCAGCTATTGTCGGAGATCGACAACCTGAAAGCGAGTAAAGCTGAAGAGATAGAAGCACTACGCATCAAGTACTTGAGCAAGAAAGGAGAAGTTTCATCATTGATGAATGACTTCCGCAATGTTGCCGCCGAACAAAAGCGTGAAGTAGGTATGAAATTGAACGAGCTAAAGGAAAAGGCTCAGGAACGTATCAATCAATTGAAAGAATCGCTTGAAAATGTACAGATAGGTAATGATATCATAGACCTTACCCGTACTGCTGCTCCTATTGCTTTAGGAACACGTCATCCATTATCAATCGTAAAAAAAGAAATATGCGATATATTCCGTCGTTTGGGTTTCTCAATCGCCGAAGGCCCTGAAATAGAAGACGACTGGCACGTATTTTCGTCGCTCAACTTTGCTGACGATCATCCAGCCCGCGATATGCAAGATACATTCTTCATAGCACGCAACCCCGAAGTACTGCTACGCACGCATACCTCATCGGTGCAAACCCGCGTAATGGAGAAACAACAACCACCTATCCGCATCATTTGCCCGGGACGCGTATACAGGAATGAGGCTATTTCATACCGTGCTCACTGTTTTTTTCATCAGGTAGAAGCATTATATATAGATAAAGACGTGTCTTTTGCCGATTTGCGTCAGGTACTGATATTTGTGGCAAAAGAACTTTTTGGTGCAGATACTAAAATACGCCTGCGTCCATCTTATTTTCCATTTACAGAACCTAGTGCCGAAATGGATATCTCATGTAATATCTGTGGAGGAAAAGGTTGTCCGTTCTGCAAACATACAGGTTGGGTAGAAATTCTTGGTTGTGGAATGGTAGACCCGAATGTATTGGAAAACTGCGGGATCGATAGTAAGCTATATACCGGATATGCTTTAGGGATGGGTATAGAACGTATCACAAACCTTAAATATAGAGTAAAAGATCTTCGTATGTTCTCTGAAAACGATAAACGATTCCTCGAAGAATTTGAGAGTGCACATTAACAGTAAAAAAATAAAAAAGGAAAACCGACGAAAGTAATATTTTAACTTTTCGTCGGTTTTCCTTTTTTAACAGACCTACATAGAATCTGAAAGAAAAGATATATTATTAACACATGGAGTCTATTCTTTCTCAAATAATCTTATATTTGTACTTTATATTTTTTCTAACACCTATTATTTAAATGTCCGCCATGAAGAATATTACGCGAAGAACCGCCCTAAAAGCCATTGTTGCAAGTGGTGCTGTAGCATCTGTTCAGGGATTATCAGCATCCACAATTTTCAAAAATAGTGCGCAAGAACCTCTTAAAGGAAATATACGCCACTCGGTAAGCAAATGGTGCTTTGGAGATATACCTCTCGATGAATTTTGTAAGATATGTAAAAAAATAGGCATACAGTCGGTTGAATTACTTAATCCTGAAGAATGGCCTGTGGTATTTAACAACGGGCTTACAGTTGCCATGGCACAAGGTGCAGGATTGGGTATCGACAGAGGATTTAACCAACCCGAGTTGCATGACGAACTGGTTGCCAGCTATGAAAAAGTAATCCCGATAGTAGCAGAAGCTGGCCTTACTAATCTGATATGTTTCTCGGGAAAAAGAAATGGTGTCACTGATTTACAAGGTTGGGAAAATTGTGAAAAAGGGCTAAAGCGTATTACTCCCATTGCGGAAAAGTATAATGTGGTGCTCACGATGGAGCTACTAAACAGTGTTGGGCACAAAGACTATTTGTGCGATCATACAATATGGGGTGCTGAATTATGCCGTCGTATAGGTTCTCCTAATTTCAAACTATTATATGATATATATCATATGCAAATAATGGAAGGCAATATAATAGAAAATATACGCAAATACCATCAATATTTTTCTCATATACATACAGGTGGTAATCCGGGACGAAATGAGATAGACGAAACTCAAGAGCTATACTATCCTGCCATAATGCGAGCTATTGTAGAAACAGGATATAAAGGCTTCGTTGGACAAGAATTTGTACCGAAACAAAAAGATAAAATAGCCTCGCTCGAAAAATGTATCCGTATTTGCGATGTATAAGTATTAATGTTAGCATAAAATAAAAAGGATTCTGATAAAGTAATCAGAATCCTTTTTTATTTCAGGATAATGTCATATCAAAAAAACAGAGAGTAATAAATCTTCCAATCCCGCAGTATAACTAAGTATCCACTCCATGAAAATACTGAAAAACAATTGAATTTAAAGTTTAAATAAATATTTTTTTGTTTAACCTGATTATTTTAAAAAAAATTTACTAAAAATACACTTATTTGATTTAACAACACAAGTATACATCTAACATACAGCGATATACCTTATATGTTAAAAAGAAAAATTTTCACTAAACTAATATGCTAAAAAGAAATCTTTTAATGTACATTTGCATATATAATTTCTTTTAAAAGCGGTTTCAGTAAAGCTATCAGCATTGAATGCCTCTAGCGATATAATTATTCTTAATAATATATATATGCCCGAAAAGAGAATCTAGAGCAAGGATTTTTTGATTTTTCCTCTCAAATGCCAAGTATTGTTAGTGAAAGCTTTGTACTTCGAGGATCTATAGAAAAAACCCATAACATCCGCATTGACGGTACTATTGTAGGTGATATAAAAGACGCAAATGTTGTCGTAATTGGCACAAATGGTGTAGTTCAAGGCAACGTAAAAGCCATTGATCTTGTGGTGTTTGGGTATATCGAAGGAAATATATCTGCAGTCAACTCTATTTCTATAAAAAACACTGGTAAAATAAAAGGAGAACTCGACGCGAAGATATTAACATTAGAGCACGGTGCAACATACGAAGGGATTATTTCAATGGAGCCCTCAACTTCCTGAAGGTTAATTCCCCTATATTTTATAAATTTAACTTCTTAAACTATGATTCTTGAAACCCGGTTTTTTCCCAGTTTGGTTGAAAGCAACAACACTGTCCTGTCGCAAACATCGAAAGATTTGCTTCATGGATTAAAGATTCAACATGCCAATAAATGGTATATCTGTGGGGATCTTGCTTTGAATGAAGGTCAATTTCCACACAAATTAATCAACTCATCCCCTGATGATACGGATTATCAACTACTAGCAAATGCATCTATGTTGTTAATACAAGATCAAGTAGAACAGCCGATAACAATCACAACAGGGTTCCCTTATTCCACTTATTATATCTATAAGGATAAGGCAGTAGAGTTTTTCCAGCGAACTCATATATTAAATTATGATGCGTCAACACACAATGCTGGAACGATAAAGAAAGTAATTTTGGAAGTACAAAAAGTAGAAGTAATGCCCGAAATCGTAGGATGTACTATTGCAATACGAAAAGGAGAACCGCCGGTATCCGGAAGCTTCTTTGTTTTCAGTTGCGGATTTGGTACATTTGAATCTATACTTAGTACAGATTCGGGAATTATAGAACAGACTATGATCAGCACACATGGGATTCGTTATGCTGTAAATTTGATGATTAACGAATTGAAGAATAAGTATTATTTAGAGCTCAGAAATGCTCACCAATTCGATGAAGCTTTTCAGCGAGGTTATGTTTTTCTAAATCGTCAGAACGTAGATTTACGGGAATTGAGAAAAAATGTAATCCAAACTTATTATCAAGAAGTTATATCGCCTAGCTTACGCAACATCATCAACGACTCTAATTTGGCAAAAAACCAACAGAATATACATGTGTGGAGGTGCGATGTATTATCAAGAACTGATTGATTGCTTTAAAGAAGAGTTCGGAAACTTTACTGAAATAATAGTCTTAGATAATCCCGAAACAGTAGCCAGCAGAGGATATGCTCTCAATTCGTTGCGAGCAGGACATGGAAGAATGAAATCTGCTGTAGGAATAGATATTGGCAATGCAACTACTGTAGTGACTAATATTTCCGAATAATTTAGTTTAAATAAGAAAATATGTATTTGCTTAAACGAAAAGTCCGTACTTTAGAGACTAAAGTAACAGCACCGAAAATCGTAGAACTTGGAGGAGATACGGTTGTTTTGGGTTCCTTACTTTTAGACGCTGAGCACGAACGTAATTTTTATATAGAAGATACTCTTACTATTAGTGCCAGCGCCCGCATTATTGGTAACATAACTGCCACACGCTGTATAATTGAAGGTAGAGTGATTGGAGATATAATTTGCGCTGAAGACTTACAACTAGGAGCAAGTGCTATTATAGAAGGTACAATCATTACTAAAACTTCCATAATGGAAGCCGGTTGTATAATCAATGGAAAGGTTATGTTAAATCCTGATCTAAAAGTATCACTATTATCTCTAAAAATTGCAGAGGCTAAAAATTATTCAGAAAGGGAATCTACTGATACGCTACCTGATTTAGCCAAAGAGTTAGGAACAGTAAAGAAGGATTCTATTATTTTTCAGAATGCCCATAATATGAATAAAGAACCTCAGGTAGTTAGAAAGCAAAGTTCGGTTAATCTCGAACCAACAAATCAAACAGATAATTGGTGGTAGTATTTAGAAACTATTAAAAATCACTTCATTTTCTACATTGAAAAAGAACTAATAACCAATGACAATACATAGATCAATTTTGTCTTTGGGAGAAAGGGAATCGAAAAGATTCCCTTTTTTAATACTCAGACACAAAAAACAAGACATTATGTCACTACACACACAATATAAGAAAAGGGCAATAATAAATTCAATAAACTATACACCAATATATTAAAATACAAACAACATAATTTAACTTTTATAAAAAGCCGAAAAGATGCCATTTAGTCACTTTTGCATACTTTTTGCATTATGCTTAATAGATTGCAAAATGTTACAATCAATAATATAAAAAATAAAACGACTAACATAAATTTAGGAGGATAAGATTATGAAAAATCAAATTAGAAGATTCGACAGAAGCGGAAGTTTTTTTCCTACATTTTTCAATTTTGTAAATGACGATGTATTTAACCCATTCGTTAATGGAGATCTCCCTGCTACAAATGTATCTGAAAACGAAAAAGCTTTCAGTATAGAACTATCGGTTCCGGGATTCAATAAGGAAGATATAAAAATAGAGATAGAAAAAGAAATCCTTAGAATATCTGCTGAAAGTAAAGTAGAAAATGAAGAAAAAGATGATAACAATAAAATATTGCGTCGCGAATTCAAGCAATCTTCATTTATACGCAGTTTTACAATTCCTGAAAACATCGATACTGAAAATATATCAGCTTCACAGGTAAACGGCATTCTACAAATTACATTACCAAAACAGATGAAAACTATTGAAGATAAAGTGAAAAAAATTGCCATCTCATAATTATTGTAGGTATTTAGGTTTTAAGGTGAATCAAAAAAGGTTGTCTCGATTGAGACAACCTTTTACTTTGAATATGTTAATATTCAATCCACCTGTTTTACTTGATCCGGCGTTTTTGAAAAAATAGAATGAATCCGCTTCATATCAAATTTCGAGGAACGATCATAAAAATAAACACCATTCTGCTCTTGTTCAACATCTGTCAATTGGGTATAACAATATCCCCAAACATATTTAGAAAGAGACAGTACGGCATCAATTTGCCCTTCGAGACGGGTATAGAATTCCTCCATCGACTTAGGAGCTTCTCCATATCCCCACGATTCTGTTCTTGAATCTTTCAATTGCTTTTCCTGATCTTTTACCCATTTGATACCTCCTACTTCATCGATGACATAAGGCATCTTGCCGTCGTATAATGGGAAAATATATTTAGTGACATCTTTCACATCATTAAATCCTATGTTGGTCGATTTCTTCTTTGTCATCATAGGAGTTTGGAAGAACACCCCGTCTTTGTAAATTATATCTCTAAGTTTTTCAGGATTCTGCTCATAATTATGTACCGTCCAGATGTCAGTCTTTATATGCTGACCTCCGCTTGAATTATTAACAGGGCGAGTAGGGTCTAGTTGTTTGGTTACATTATAAAGGTCTTCGGCAAATCTAGGATATTGCACATTATCGGGCCACCACTGCTCATTCATTGGTGTCCATATCAGCAATGAAGGATGATTTCTATCGCGTATTATACATTCAGACCATTCGGCCAAGAAATTTCTTGCCACCTCAATATCGTTAGCATCCATGCCCCAGCTTGCACTCTCACCCCAAGTTATATAACCCAGCTTATCGGCCCAATAATAGAATCGTTCTTCAAATACTTTTTGATGAAGGCGAGCCCCATTAAATCCGGCCTGCATCGATAGTACAATATCATTCTTCAATGCTTCATCCGAAGGTGCAGTCCATATTCCATCGGGATAAAAGCCCTGATCGAGGACCAGCCGTTGATAATATGGTTCGTTATTTAAAAAGATTTTATTACCCTCGATATGTACTTTGCGCATTCCGACATACGAATTTACTTCATCCAGCACAGCTCCTTTTTGATCTAAAACCTGATAAGTCAAATTATATAAAAAAGGACTTTCGGGACTCCATGTTTTCATATTCTTAACCGGAATTACGATAATACTATTATTACTAGCCTTTACATTCTGAGTATTAACGACCTTATCTCCATCTTTAAGTATTACTTTAAGCGAGTGATTATTCTCTTTATAGAATTGAGGATGAATAACTATCTGCTTCTGGTCAATATCAGTTATAACCTGAGTCCGTTTCAGCCCGAATGGATTTACGGCTTCCATCCAAACAGTTTGCCAAATACCGGTTGTACGGGTATAGTCACAATCGTGAGAGGCATATTGCAAAGATTGCTTTCCTGCCGACTGTTTACCTGTTCTAACATCGCTGGATGCATAAACCACAAGGCTGTGGGTTTTCCCTGCTTCCACAAATTTGGTAATATCGAATGAGAAAGATGAACTTCCACCAAAGTGACGCCCAACAAACTTTCCATCAATATATACTTCCGATGTATAATATACTGCACCAAAATTTAGAAGAATATTCTTGTTTGACCAATTAGACGGAACGGTAATGCTCTTCTGATACCATATATGATTGATAAAATCAGTATACCCTACTCCCGATAATTTACTTTCAGGTGCAAATGGAACTATAATTTTTTTATCAAATTTTGCTGCACTGCTATAGCCTCTATCTAAGCCCGACCCTACAAAATCGAACTCAAATGTCCATTCGCCGTTTAGATTTATCCAATCTGTTCGCTCAAACTGAGGACGAGGATATTCGGGACGAGGTGTAGCTGCAAAAATTTCATTTATGACAAATGATAATAGAAAAAGAATGTTTAAAAATAAAAGTTTTCTCATAGTTCTTATTATTAGTTATTCCAATACAATATCAAACTGATCGAACGCCTCTGTGCGATTAGCTAAATGTTTAGTTGAAGGTGAAATTCCGAATAAAGGAGAGTAAGTCCGAATTTTAATAGTTTTACCATCAGGCAAGAATTCAAGTATTCTCAACCAACCATCACCGCCATTACCTTCCCAACCTCCACCGAGGGTCTGAACATTAAACATCATTTGGGATACAACCTTTCCATTTGCATTTTTAGCTGTTATATACGAAACATTGTCTTCAAATTTTTGATTTCCATTTCCTGTATGCCCGCAAATCACTAATTTGATATTGGAAGAAGGATATATCAGCTTATCCCATATATCTTTTCCTGCATTACCCGGAGTTATGCTATAGTTATCCTTCTCTATAAGCTTGGCTTTCGGGCCATTAGTCAAATATCCATGAGTCATAAAAATAACCTTATGATTGATATATTTTTCTTTCGAAATTAACTCTAAGGCCCAGGTTAAGACCTCATCGCGAGGATGAAACTCGGAAGTAATAACTAAAATATCACCCCAGTTTGGATCTTTAAACTCAAAAGCGGCGTTTTCGATAGAAGCCCTATTATTCCTATTCGGATAAGCAGAAATACAAATATTCCGCCATGTAGAATTACGTTCGAATGGGAAATAGTCCGGAAAATTGGTAATACCATTCTCCGCATGCTTAAAGCCATAATCATGATTTCCACATGATACGATGTAAGGAACTTTATTATCTAAACGTTCAAAAGCTCTTGAGCTTGCCTCCCACATTTCTTTACTCGTCTGATTCAACATTGCCCTGTTAAGCACAATATTTTCGTTTTGTTCAACCAAATCGCCTGTACACAATGTAGCTTTTATATTCAAATTGTCTATATTATCAGCTATCCAAGCTGTGCAAAGCTCTAAAAGAGGCTGATTGATATCATATTTTACATACCCCTGCGGATCCCCCATCAATATCATGGAAAAAGATCCGGGATCGGTCAACTTTTGTTGGTCTGCACGATGCTGAGCATTAGCCGAAAATATTCCTCCGATGACGAATATTATTAAAAGTATAAGTTTAGTTTTCATATATTATTATTACAGTTTTTAATGGCTATATAAGTTAAGTATCTTTATTTGTTTTTTAATATATGGTAAGTATAAAATTACGATAATCCGTATTTATATATTTCTTCACTTGAATATTGGAGCTTCCGCAGATATAGAAGCTGTATTACCTTTGACATATGGCCCCCATTCATCCCAATAGATTCTATCGAGCATTAACAAGCGACCTACAGAGTCATCCGACTTGCGATATGCATGGTAAATAATCCAATCGGAGCCTTCATCGTCTTTTACAAACTCGGCATTATGCCCTGTTCCTGCCCAAATATTATTACCCTGTAATAATATATCTCCTGCGCCATCGAGCATACGTTTACCGTCTTTGGTTACATAAGGGCCAAGGACGTTCTTAGATCGTCCGAAAATCAGATGATAAGTACTATTTTTACCTTCACAACAACTTCCGGCAGAGCCGATTAGATAAAAATAGCCACCATGTTCCACAATGTAAGAACCCTCTATCTGATTAGCGGCAAGTTGAACCTTTACAGTTCCCTCCTTTACAGCCAATCCGTCGTCGGTCAATTCTACGGCATAAATACCATAAAAACTACCCCATACTAAATATTTATGACCATTGTCCTCTATAAAAAATTGATCGATAGAATTATTTACTCCTTGGGATGTGTAATCCAATACTATTCCATGATCGGTAAAAGGTCCTTCAGGTTTATCGGCTGTAGCAACTCCAATAGCAGAATCATAAGTTCCACCCCAAACGCCCATAGAATAGTAGATAACATATTTTCCATTAAAATAATTTATATCCGGAGCCCACAATTTAGAATTGGGAATCCATTTTGGGCGATTACTTTCATTAAAAACGGTTCCTATATAATCCCAATGAACCAAATCTTTCGATTTATGGATAGGTAGATAAAGGTAATTATTAGGTAAATTATTTTGCGTACTATATACATAAAAGTAACCATCTGATGCTTTGATAACCGACGGATCGGGACAATTTTCATTGATAATGGGATTCTCATATCTGACAGAGGTTGGCGGATCAGGCCCATCACCTCCATTACCGTTGTTTCCATTGCCATCATTTTTTTCTCCGCAAGAGAGTAACAGCAAAAGAATAACACTTAAACATAAAATTTTTTCTTTCATCTTAAGTAATATTTATATAAGGAGAAATATGAAAGAAAAATAGGTCTCTAATATTTCTCCTTATGCAATAATAATTCTTCAGGCGATTAATCGTTCCAGCCCTCGTTTTGTGTCAGACTTGGGTTTTTCTCACGTTCCGAAGTCGGAATAGGCCATGTCCAACATTGCTCTCCCAACCAAGACCATGTATAAGTAGTTGTACCCCACATCTGCATCAATCCATTCTTATTGTCGCGGAACTTCTTCTCTTTCCATGTTCTCCAACGAAGCTCATTCCAATACATCACGTTTTCACCACCAAGCTCCCAGTAATATTCGTTGCGAATACGTTCACGCATGTCATCCTGACCTTTCACAGTTGTTGGGTCATTACTATTCAACAATTGCGCACCGCAACGTGAACGAAGCTTATTTATCTGTTCTATCGCCTGATCAGTATTACCCAATTCGTTTAAAGCCTCAGCATATCCTAGTAATACTTGTCCATAACGAATTAAATTAACATCTAAGTCGTATGTGTCACGATATGGCCACTCGTTTCCTTCGGGAACGAATTTGCGCCATAGGTAATAGAAATAATTGTTGGTATCGGTACGGATATCGAAAGGTTCACGTCCGTCAAATCCACGATAAGGCCAACGCAAAGTATAAGTATACTCTTTTCCTCCCGATGATCCGAAATAAGTAGAATATGGTGTAATCACAGACATCATTAGCCGTGGGTCGCGGTTTTCATAAGCTTTACGAATACGGGCTTCATTCCCATCCGGTAAATATTTGCTCATATCAGCACCATAAGTAGCCATTTTAGTTATTTCAGCATCGGTCATACCATCTCGAAGGAAAAACACAGAACGTTGTGCGGAAGTCATCGAATTGTAGCCAGGACAATAATCTTCCCAGTTAAATTTACTTCCATCTTTTGCTTCGAAAGATTCTATAAAATGAGGATTTGGCAAATAATTATTCCACATCGAACCTCCTGTACAACGATTACCATAATTTACATTCAATGGGTTAGCTACCGAATATTGTTCGCATTGAACAGAAAATATCATTTCATCGCATTGTTCATTTGCTGTTTTTAGCAGATTCTTAAAGGCTATTGATCCACCTGAAGTAAAGAGTGAATAACCTGAATCGCCAACAGCTTTGAAGTCGTTTGCTGCATCTTGCCATTTTTTTAGCCAAAGGTAAACTTGCCCACGAAAGGCATAAGCCGCCCCTTTAGTAACATGTCCATAATTTGCATCATTTGCTTTATATTTATTGGGCAAATTAGGCTCATTAATTGCATCTGTCAAATCCTTCAGAACCTGGTTCCATATTTCGGCTTCACTTGCACGAGGAGCTTTTGCTTGATCTTCATTAGTAATAGGCTCGGTAATAAGAGGAACTCCTTTAAAGAGGATGTTCAGCCTATTATAAGCCCAAGCTCTCAGAAATTTACACTCTGCCATATAACGTGCTTTATCCGAATCTTTCATATTGGGCACACTATTGATATTGGCTATAACATCATTAGCACGGTTAATCATCGTATAGCCACGTGTATAGGCACTGCTAAACTGTCCATTGGATGGTGTGGCAGTACCTCTGACAAGAGCATTCTGCGATATCCAGTTCAGGTCGATATCCATAACCGAAGAATAGGAATCCCATACACGATTGCCATTATTGCTATAACCGGCACAATACCAACCGACAAAGGTGTTATAAACACCACCGACTGCTTTTTCGGCTAAGGCTGCGCTCGTCCATATATTCTCACTACTGACAGTATTACGGGGAGCTGTATCTAAAAAATCAGCGCTACAGCCCATTAACGTAAATGCAGAGATTAATCCCGATAACAAATATTGATTTATCTTTTTCATAATTCTTTTCACTTTAATTAAAATGTAACATTTACACCGAACGCAAACTGACGATAGGTCAAATAACCAATCGAAGCACGCATTTCAGGGTCAATGCCTGGATAGCCTGTAATTGTTAGCAAATTTTCTCCCGAGAAGAAAAAGCGGATATTGTCGGCATAAACTTTACGTACAAGAATCTTTGGTATAGTATATCCGAACGTTAAATTTTTCAGTTTCAAGAAACTGCCGTCATATAACCACTTGGTATTGGTTGACTCACTCTGACTACTACCAGAATTGTTGCTTAAGCGAGGATTAGCCGAAGTCAAATTAGTACGCGGATCGGATGGATTGGCCGGATCATAGAAATAGTGATCATCAGCCACATCTTTACCTATAGCATACCCTTTAATGGTAGTACTGGCATTGTGACCATTGCGATAGAAATATAGTTTATTGCCTGCAACACCATACCAATTCATAGACATATCAAAACCCTTCCAACTAGCTGTAAATTGTATACCAAAGTTCCATTTTGGCATAGATGAAGAACCAGTGAAGTCATTGTCGTAGGTATTACCATAGATACCGTCGCCATTTGTATCGGCGTATATGTAATCACCGTACCAGATACCAGCCTGATCTACTTTCTGATTTGGATAGAATTTGTATCCGGCATCAACCATCGCATTCAGCCATTTCATATCATCTTCGGTACGGATCATACCTGACCTAGGACCTCCGTTTGGATTTACAGAACCATCTTGATTGAAATAATTCTGATCCCCGCTATAAGGTTGCAACATATAATATTCATTAATCATATGGCCTTCTAATACGCGTTCTGTACCTCCTGTCGATACATCCCCGAGATTGGTCACATATGTCCTATTACCATTTTCATCGGTGACCCAACCACGATTGAGTTCTCCTTTATATTTACTAACCTCATTTTTATTATAAGAGAAATTACCGCTTACACTATAATTGAAGTCTTTGATACGGTCGCTCCATGTCAATTGTACTTCAAGTCCTTTATTTGTAACTTCTGCTATATTCTGACGTGCAGCCGTTACATTACCATATATCATCATGATAGACGGACGATAAAGGATTCCTGATGTCTCTCTATTGTAATAGTCGATAGTACCTGATAACCGATTCTTAAGGATACCAAAATCTAATCCGAAATTTGTAGTTGTAGATTTTTCCCATTGCAGGTTAACATTGGCTTGTTCTGTAGGTGCAAGGCCGAGATTGGTATTACTATTAAATGGATAGTTTACCAATCCGTACGTTTGCTGCCATTCATAATTGCCAATGCTATTATTACCTAGTTTCCCCCAAGATCCGCGTAATTTGAAGTTGTAAAGCCAATCTTTTGTACCGTCCATGAACGATTCTTCAGATATTCTCCAGCCGACTGATGCTGCAGGGAAATATCCCCAACGATTGCCAGGAGCAAATTTTGACGAGCCGTCACCACGCATATCTACTTCAAACAAATAACGTCCGGCATAGGCATAAGTAGCTCTACCAAACCAAGAACGAGCTTTATTCTCACTGTTATTTCCGTAAGAAGATTTGTATTCTGTTCCTACATCAATGTCATCGATATAAGGGTCTATCAAACCTTGTAATGTTACGTTTGATGTGCGACTCCAGAAACGTTCTTGCTCAAACCCTAATAATGCTGTAACATCATGTTTTCCAAAGCTCTGATTGTAATTTAAGATATGATTGAATTTCCAATAATTTTCCCTGTTATAGGTTTGCCCGGTTGTTGCTGTTTTTAAATCTATGGCATTTGCCGTAATTTCATTCAGGCTGAAACTCCACTTAGGGAAGGCATTGGCTGCATATTTCCCATCGTAAATGTAATGTTTGTACCAAAAACCAAAATCATAACTAAGATGCTTCAGAAATTTTACTGAAGTATAGAAATTGGTGAATATTTGAGTATATTTCATATCTCCGTGTTCATGGTTCATGTCCCATAAAGGATTATGTGATTGCGGATCTTCTTCGTTAGATTCGGGTGCACCATATTTACCATCGTAATACGGATATGTTCCAGGAACAACCTTTGTCATATCGATACTGGTAAGAGAACCTGTAGAAACACGACTTCTGTCGGTATTATAACCCCATATACGACTGCCTACCCGTAACCATTTCGCTATATCGGCATAAACATTACTCCGAACGAAGAAGCGCTTGAATCCTGAATCTTTCAATATACCCGGATTATCAGTATAGCCGAAAGAGAAATTATATCCTGATTTTTCAGTCGATCCTGATACCTGTATTGTATATTCCTGCATCATTTGGCTATCATAGATAGCATCATACCAATCGGTATTTGGGTAAGCTACATAGTTGGGATATCCTGACTCGGAGATGCCGTTTGGATCTTTTGCCTTCTCACGCCACAACTGGATAGTTTCATCTGAAAAAGCGGCCGCACGCCCCAAATTTTCATATGATTCATTTATCAATTCCATGTAATCGGCGTAGTTGTTTACAAGACCCGGGACTCTCATTGGAGAATTGATAGATAATTTTGAAGAAACTTCTATACTTACCTTGTCCTTCTTTCCTCCAGCTTTTGTCGTAATCAAAATTACACCATTGGCTCCACGATTACCATAGATAGCACAAGAGGCCGCATCCTTCAAAACAGATATAGATTCTATATCAATTGGATTTACATTACTGATAGATTGTTCCATCCCATCTACCAGAATTAATGGATTTGAATTGTTTAGAGTTCCTATACCACGAACGTTCATAGAAAAACTTTCTCCGTAAGGATTACCTGATCCTTGCATAACTTGCAAACCGGGAACTAAACCTCCTAAGGCCTGAGCAGCATCGATCAAAGGACGAGATGCCGATTCTTTTGAATAATCGATAGACGAAACAGCACCTGTCAGATTCACTTTCTTTTGTGTTCCATATCCTACAACTACTACTTCTTCCAAAAGCTTTGAATCTTCTTCCAATCGGATAGTGATATTCGTCTGATTGGTGATTTTTATTTCTTGGGAAGTATAGCCTATATAAGATATTCTCAAAGTGGCATTATCCTGAACTGTCAATGAAAATTTCCCATCAACATCGGTCGTTACACCATTTGTTGTTCCTTTTTCGAGCACAGTAGCTCCAATAATAGGAACATTCGTTTTATCGACAACTACACCAGTTACTACCTTTGTTTGAATAGCATTAGTAGTAGCAACAACCGGTTTCCTGTTTACGGAAATGGTGTTTCCTACTTTTTTAAACTGTAAATCGGTTTGTCGCGTGATATCTGTAAGAATATACTCAATCGAACCATTTTCGATGTTTAGACTTAATGGTTTGACCTTCTTTACAACTGACTCCTCATAAAGAAAGTGAAACCCGGTTAGTTTACTCAGTTCATTAAATACTTCCTTTACATTCGCATCCTTTACTTTATAAGTAATATTGGATTCTTTCAAATTTTGCGCATAAACATTTTCAGCACAAATAAACTGGGAAGTTAATGCGATCAATAAAAAAATAGAAAAAGTTCGCATTAGTATTTTTCTTAATATTAGATTAATATACATACATTTGTAATGTTTTAATGAATACTATTTATTAAAACTCGGGCTGAGAATACTCTTTCTGTGGTCCAATACATTCAGGTATTTTCAGCAGAAATTCCGGTGGTAGTGTTTGCGTGCACTACCACTTTTGTCTTTTTCGGCTTCTATTTCATGGGCATTAAATTTTTAAGGTTATTAATTATAGAGGATTATATTCCTCCCTTCTTCTTTACTCTTCAATCCTGTAGTAAAGCATATCGATTCCACTATTCCCTCTAAGCTTTTGCTTTCAAGACTTCCTGAAATAACATGTTTACAGTTTTCACATTTCAATATTACCTTCTTATCAAATTTACGGTTAATCATTTTTATCACCTCCGTTATAGGCTCATTTTCGAAGTAGAATTCACCCTTAATCCAATCTACTGAATGATTTTCTTTAAAAGATAATTTCGACATCTCTCCTGTAGTTTTATCTATCGACAAATGTTCTGATGGTAAGACTCGCAACTGCATATCGAAATCGAACATATTAACCTGTACTTTTCCTGTAGAAACCGTTACATCCAAACGATTGTCTTCTTTATACGCTTTCAAATTAAAAGATGTACCTAAAACTTTTATCTGAGCATTTCCACTCTTAATAATAAAAGGTTTATCGGGATTTTTAGCAACTTCGAAGAAACATTCTCCATCTATTTCTACAGTTCTGTTTTCCTTATTATAATCTGTAGAAATCAACAATTTACTTTCCGAGTTAAGTGTAATGCGCGTTCCATCGGCTAATGTATATTCCTTTATATCGCCTCGTCCGGCATTTATTTCATTATATTGCACTTGTTTTTTCCCCGATTTATCAAATAAATAATAGCCTCCTCCTATCATAAAAAGGATAGATGCAACTATAGCAACTTTATAAACCCATTTCCATCGCAGAGGTTTTATCTTTTTAGCAGGTTGAATTCTCTCTTCTTCCAGCTTCTCGAATAAAACATCGACCTCTTTACTCAATCTATCTATAGATTCTTCATTCGGATACGACATTTTTTTATTTATTTGTTCCCATAAAGACCGGCTAACAAAATCAAACTCCAAACTGCTCTCTGAAGACTTTAACCAATTAAATAATATTACTAATTCGTCTTCGGTACATTGGTTATTAATATACTTTGTCAAAAGAGATAACAGGAGTTTATTTTGTGTATGATCTTTCATTCTTTTATGGTTTTATATTAATACACTATTTCTTGATTGATGTAGGGGTAAGCTTCTATACTTTAACTTAGTTTAACACAACAAACCCTGCATAGAAGATTATAAATATAAAGAAGGTTATTGATAAGGCATGTAGCAAGAATCTATTAAGCAAACACTTATAGAATATATTTCACTTTTTATCCTTCTTTTTCACAAATGATACTTTTAGTCAAAGATTCAAATTCTTTTGAGAAACTATAGATAAAATAGAAAAATTCAGTAATTTCGTTAGTGTTTAGCGTATTTATTGGCTGGGATACATTGATAATTTACAGGTTAACACCATAGATAAATCATTAATATGTCTCAGCTATTATGTTACTCTTTGTCACTCTTTTTTAGATCAAATTCACATTAAAATCTATTAACCTTCATATCTCTATTACTATTATTTAAAGATAAGTGTACTTTTATTTCTAATAGCTATGATGAACAATCAAAAGACAGACAGCGAATTGGCCTTATTACTCTCTCGTGAAAGTCAAGATGCTTTTAAAGAGCTGTATATAAGATATAAGGACAAGCTATATCATTATTGTTTTCATTTTCTAAAATCGGAAGAAGACACAAATGATGTTATTCAGGAGATATTCATACGTTTATGGGAAATACGCAATTTTATTAATCCCGAATTATCTTTTTCGGCATTTATATATACAATGGCTCGCAATAGGATATTAAACTATCTTAGAGATTGTAACGTCGAACTACAGGTTAAGAAAGCAGTTTATGCAAAAGCCTCGTTAATAAAAGAAGAAGGTGTGGAAGCTGAACTTATATTCTCCGAATATCAGCAAATATTCATAGATGCTATTGATAAACTTCCACACCAAAGGAAAAAAATATTTAATATGAGTAGAAAAGAAAACCTTTCGCATAAAGAGATAGCCGAACAACTAGGTATTTCTGTTCATACTGTACAAGAACATATATCAGAATCTCTCCGATTTATAAAGACGTATTTTAACCAGCACTCAGATTTAGTTTTAGGTATATTGGTTCTATTTCTTATTTGAATTGAAAGGGACTAATATGAGAAATTTATGTCGTAATCTTTCCTATTTTCCCCATAAAGAGAATAACCCCGGTACTGTTTTCCTTAATAGCAAAAATAAATGGTTCATTCATATTAAAAGAAATTGGGATAGATGGTCCGATAGAAGTTAAGAGGGACTCAACCATTGTTATGGCAGCAGCTTCAGTTCCCTCTTCATTTACTTCTACAAAGGTCTTATGTTTGACTTTCGATATACGTAGCCTCTCTGTAGCAGAAATTCCGGCAAAATCGGCCCTATCGTCGAATGCCTTTATCATCCCCATCTCCGGCAATATATCTTCATGCATATCATACTCACACTCTAGTTGAAAACGTGGAAACCTTACATCTACATGATTCGTACTCCATCCTTTGATCACGGCATTCCAAGAGTCGGCATTTAAATTAGTGATTATATCGTCAATCGTTTTCCCTTCTTGAGGTAAAGCGACAACCATACTAAATGCTTTATTACCATATGGCAGTTCGATATAACGTCCATTTACATCTTCTGAATATGACAAAGTAGCCTTCTGCGACATCATGCTCACATCCTGCTCACCGTCTTCGGCCTGAAACTTAGCATTATTTGTGTTTTTCTTGTCGAACTGAAACTTCCAAATTCCTTTGAAATATATCGCATTGATAAGATACATCACTGCTTTATCGGGTATATTATCTATAATTTGAGGTATCTTATTATTTGTATTTTCTGCACACCAATTATTAATTTTAGAAACAGCATCTGCTGACGAAAAGTCAAGAGCTTCAACCTCCGCATTATAGTTTAACTTATTAACATCGATAAAGGATTTATTGATATCAAAACTATTTTTATACCATATGGAATTAGCAATCATTAATTGGGTAGAAGGATCGACTGCGACTAAAGCTTCACGAAACGTCTTCGAATATTCATTTATTTGAGCCGGCGTATAACCTTCATCATATAATGCTTGCTGCATCTCGATTTTTGTGTCTCCAGCTGCACCATTCCACATCATACTCAAAGCCATGTCTACCGACAGAGGCGATATAAATACATTGGGATTGCTATCGTATTTATATACTGTTTTAAATAGATCAATACTAAAATCTATACTATTTTTCAATTTATTATCAAATTCGGGCTTGAGAACAATGGGTTCAGCATCAGGTAACGGACCCGGAGATGGATTCTCAACATCAGAAGAACATGCAATAAATAAAGGTAGAATAAGAATAATGAATAAGGTTAATAATTTTTTCATAATGGTAGTTTTAATTTCGGTTATAGTTCTTATTCATTGACGGAAAAATGATATAAAAAGCTGCACGCTCGAAATTATACACCTAATTACTAACTGTTTCTGTTACTTCATTCAGATTATTAAGAATAGTTTCTTTCAATTTTTCTTCCGGAAGAATGACATTAAAATGCCCCCAGAAACTCTTATCGTAACGATATTTTGTTTCCGAAAAAACTTTATGAGGCGAAAGCCTTTCTTTTTTGTTGAATGTTTTCACATTTTCTGTATCAGTCTTACAATTTACCATCTCGAACCAGATATGAAGCGGTGATGAAAACCATCTGCCTTTTTTTCTGACCTTAAATTGAATATCGCCTCTGATATGGCTTACATAATATTTATCATCATCGGATGGGCGATATGAAACAACATATTTTGCCTCCTGTAAGCTCAGCTTGATATCTCTACTCTTACGTTCTATAAACCAACCGGTTGCTTTTTCCACAAATTGAGGATTTATTTCGAAGCGAGCTTCTGTCAAAGCCGAATTATCTGCATCTATATACAACTCTCCCTTATAAAGCGGCTCTTTGACATATTGCGGCTGTTCGAATGAAATAACATTCACACGCCTGTCATCTATCGTTGTAATATCGGTATGGCGATATTCGTAAGGAGTATTTTCACCGAGAGTAATAAAATCCGGCAAGTCTTTTATTATATCCAAAACCAACGTCGAATATATCCCCGATTTCATTTTAGTGAAAATAGTATCTTTTTCCTGCTTGCTTACAATACGACGCATCTTTATCAATTTGGTCTGGTCTTTATCAGGTTTACTATGATACCCTGTCTTATAAATCTGAAGCACCGACTCGGTAAGGTCTATATTCTTTTTTTTATAATCTATACCTTCACGATAAAAAGCAGTAAGTAAAACAGGTTCCGACGAATAGTTTTCTTTGATACTATCTTTCATATTCTGTAGCTCTTTTAGCGGATCTACCGCCCTGACAACAACCTCTTGCAATGGGATCACTCTCGGATCAAGTGATAAACTTACATATTGCCCATCGAGTAGGTACGCTTCTATCTCCTGACTATCATAGCCTACATGAGAAAACTTTACGACAGAATGATTGAGCGAATCGGGAATAATAAGCCTAAACTCGCCACTCTGATTGGTAACAGTATTAATTGTAGTATAATTAATACTTACAGAAGAATAAACGATAGGTTCGTTGGTAATTCGATCGTATACCTTTCCGCTGATTGTAAAATAAGGCTCTTTTTCGGTCTCTATGGCAGGTACAGTACGGAGATTAAGCTGCTCCTCCTTATTATCGTCGAGCCTGAGCAAAATATGGTTACCTACTACATTTATCTTTAAGCGTTCGTTTTGTGTAATGGCATAAATAGCTTCGCCTAGCGTGTAATTACCCTTCCGTATTTTTATAGTTTTATTATTGTCTATTATCTGGCTATCGTAAATAAAAAGATATCCCGACTGATCGGACAACTGTTTCAATAGTTGATAAACAGTTCCTTTATTCTTTGTTATTTCCACCCTACGGCTCAATATGCCTCCATCATCTGCCGACAAGGTTGTTACCGTAAAGAATAACAACAAGCAGACAATGAAACGATGGAATATATTTTCTGCCGCCGATATCATAATATGCTATTATTTGAAGATTACTACCTAACAGTAAAGTTATAAAAACTTATCTAAGGAGGGGTTATAATAATCATATTACCTCTTACCGTACATTTCAAATTCATAGCCATACATATCAATTCGGCCATCATCTGGGGGGTATCATTAAAAAAGGCAACAGTTAATTTTCGGTCTGCTAAATTGGGAGATAACACTAAGGTTATGTCTGAATTCATATTTATAATGCGAATAATATCTGCGAGCCGTTCGTCTTTAAAATGTATCTGCCTTGTATATTGACCGAACATATCCAAATCCGACACCTTAGATTTGTGTAAACTCTCCGATTCGAGTAATACAGTTTCTCCTTCTTTCACATAAACCTTCTGTCCTGTTGTTTTTAGTGTTACTCTTACTTCACCATGCTTTACCGATAAAGAAAATGGTTCATTATTTTTACTTATCACATTAAAAGCTGTACCCAACACCTCGATCTGAGCAGCTTTGGTATCTATAAAAAACGGACGCTCCCTATTTTTACTTATTTCGAAAAATGCATTTCCCTGCAAAGTAACTTCTCTTTTATCTTTATGAAAGTGAGAAGGATAATTTAACGATGCAGCTTTCGACAGATAGACTACAGAACCATCTTCGAGGGTTGTAACCAACGTAGTTGCATCATCCTGATTTTGTAATGTCAGCATATCGGCTTTCGACGAAGATAACTGATGAATAAGCAAGGCTGAAGTAATACATAACAATACAACAGCAGCTACAGCCACCCACCGTACGCTCGCCTCACTGAGAAAAGCCTTTTTAGTATTAAGCGCCCGCTCTTCGGCAGGAAGGAGTCCTTCTTGTTCGAATCGCTTGTAGAGGTTATTCCAAGCAATGTCTGTTGCTTTATTCTGAGTTTCTTTTAGGTTCATAATACGTGGCTATATTTTTCTATTTCGTGTCGTAATACCTGATAAGCTTTAGTCATTTCGGCTTCTATAGTTTTTACTGATACAGCAAAGTATTCAGCTATTTCCTTATACTTTTTGCCTTCCAAACGGTGCATTTTAAAAATTCGGAGCCTGCGTTCCGGCAATTGCTTTAAGGTACGATTTATCACATTTTCGAGTTCTTTGTATTCCATCTGAAGGTCGGGGGTAAGATCCTGCTCACTTTCATTCTTCTGCAAAATAGTTTGCCGATGGCGTTCCTGCACATCACGATGTTCGAGATATTGTAGCGACTGGTTACGTACTGCTCCGTAAAGATAATTCTTCACGGAGCGCAGCACCTGTATCTCTTGTCTGTCTTTCCACAAAACATAAAACAACTCTTGTACGATTTCTTCCGCAATGTCTTTTCGATTGGTAATACTGAAGCTGTAGAAACAGAGAGAGGCATAGTAGTTTCGGAAGACCTCTTCGAATGTCTTTATATCCCCTTCTTTAATCTTTTTCAGTACAAGTAAATCGTTGAGCATAATTTATAATACCGTTTACAGATTACATCCAAATTTACGAAAATATGGCGGTTATTTATATTGTTTTTTCAATTTATTTACTGCATTTTCAAGCGATTCGGTAGGTTCTATAATATTATAGTCTTCCCAGAAATGCGGATCGTAAAAATTTCCTACTTTATCCGACAATACATAATTTTCTTTGAACGCTTCCTTATTCGGAATCTTTATTACATTTTCGTCCTTACGGTCTGTAACCACCATTTCGGAAACAATGGTATATCCTGTAGAGAAAAGACGACGTTTCCAGTCACATTTAAACTTCACTTCGCTCCATACATAGTTCAGATAGCTTTTCCCGTCTTGCAATTTATATGTAACAAGGAAAGACACTTCTTCCGGTTTGAATCGCAGATTAAATGGTTTCTTCCTCAAAATAGCCTGTGTCGCCTTATTTCGGTCATCCATACTTAGGTTAAACTCGGCACGGGAAAAAGCCAGACTTTGTTTGTCTATATACAATCTGCCATAGTGCAATGGATATGGATACACTACCTGAGGTGTAAAACTTATCACATAATGAGGGCGTTCGTTTAGCATAGCGGATTCTTCTAATTCAAACTTATAATCGGAAAGCGTCTTTACATCCAGTATAAGTTCGGGATTCTTCACAACATCTAAGAACGCTGAAAGGTTGGGGCCACCCTGTAGCTTAACTATAAGAGTATCGCTTGCCTTGGGACTTAACAGTCTGCGTCCTTTGAATACTTGAACCCTATCGCCTGAAATGCCGTCGGTATATGATGTTTTATAGATTTCGAGTATTGCTTCAGAAATATTAATATAGTTACGTCTTTTCTTTACCGTTTCGCGATAAAATCCAGTCAACATATTAGCTTTAGTACTATTATTATCGCCAATCTTACCAATAGCTTGCTCTACCAGATTGCGTGCATCCACAGCCTGAACTATAACATCTTTCAGCTGACTTACATGCGGTATAAGATAAATTGTCACATCGTGTTCCTCTTCCTTTATCGGATATTTAGTATTGAAGTATCCTATGTGGGAGATCTCCAGAGCCTTTGCATTAAAATCAGATTTTACTTTAATCGAAAATTCTCCATCCGTATTTGTTATAGTACCGATGTTTGTTCCCGGAACAGTAATAGTTACATATTCGAGCTTCTTATTCGACTTTTTATCCTTGACCACACCACTGATAGTAATGTAGCTCGCCGACATATTCTGAGCCTGTAACGACATAGATACAGATGCAATAAGAATAACAAGGACTATCTGTACGGTCTTTTTATAAATTGTTTTCATACTTATATTGTTTTAAAGATGAATAATAACCGGTTTCTATTATTATGATCGTTCAGGAACCAAAAACCCTAGAGAAAAAGAAAACTTTTTATAAAAAGAGATAAAAAACAATCGGAAAGGGTGAATATAAGCCAATTTAATAGCTAGAAAAAAATGCAAATTCGTATATTTGTTATATAAGACAAAATAAAAACCGATGAAGTATTACTCCATTCCCATTGTGTTTATTCTTCTATTTATATCATGTAAGAAAGAAAAGGATGAAACAAATCCAACTTCGCAAAATATTGAGAAATTAATAAACCAAAATCCAAATAACGCATTAATTTTACTAGAATCTTATCATATCGATCCAAAAGATGAGTATAATTATTGTAAATATCTATTATACAAAGTACAGGTAAAAGACAGATCGAACAAAAGCATCGTAGCAGATTTAGTTATACTCGATGTATATAATTATTTCAAAGAAAATCAGGTAAATCCTTATACCGGACTTTCAGCTTATTACAGCGGTCGTGTTTTACAGAAGAATAAATTATTCGATAAAGCGCTTGATTATTACAGATATGCGGAGTCATATGCTAAAGAACATGATATAAAATATTTACAAGCCTTAAGTTTATACTCGATCGCAGAAATCATGCTCAATCAAGATCATTTTGAAGACGCGAAAGAACTGCTATCTGAAGCCTCTTCTTTATTTACTGATATAAAAGAGCATAAATACGAAATAAAAACCAATACATTATTGGGACGCTATTTTCGTATTTCTCAACAATATGATTCGGCTTTATTCCATTACAACAAAGGATTAGACTTGGCTTTGAAGCATCAGAACAAGAAAGAGGAAGCATTAATACTGCGAGGTAAAGGAATAGTATATAACGAACAAGGCGAATACAAAAAAGCGATTACTTACTTCAAAGATGCAGCCATGCTAGATAGTGTTGTTTTCGAATCGGGACGTATTTTATTAAATATAGCAACATCTTATCTGAATATGGCAAAAATTGATTCTGCCCGTCATTATGCCGATCTTAGTCTCAAATTTGCAGAAAAAGAAACACCCCCTTCCCTATCCAAAATATCGGACATTTACAATATCCTGTCTCAAATTGAGGAGAAATCGGGTAACAATACGAAAGCTTTGGAATATCATAAAATGTACAGCAGTTTTCTGATTGGTAAAATGAAAGAAAAAAAGGGTAATGCACGAACAAATACAGAAAAAAAACATCAGTTTGAAGAAATGCGCAACGAAAATATTGCGCTCGCACGAAAGAAAGTAATTATCGAAAGAATATTATACCTTACTTTATTGGTAGTGACAATTAGCTTTCTCGTCTATAATAGAAGATTGCTCTCTAAAACTAAACAATTATCCAAGGCCTATGGTGAAATACAAAAACTGAACAACGAAATAATTACATTGACAGCAGACTTGAAAGAATATTATGCTCGAAAAGAGTTTATGAGAAATAATCTGATCAATAACTATAAAATATTAAAAAGAGCTGCTTATTTAGAGCATTTGATACAAGATACCGAAAACAAACAAGGCAAAGCCCTAATTAAAATGTTTAATGAGATTGCATATGGAAAAGACACTCCAGACTGGGAGGTTTTATATCAGGTACTAAATACTGTTCATTACGGAATCTTTGATAAAATTAAAGAAGCCTACCCCAACTTAGACGATATAGAATTCAAAATATGTTGCCTTATTTATTCGCAATTCAACAGCAGTGAAATCTCTGTGGTAATCCAATTGAGTGTTAACACTGTTCATACAAAAACCACTAGTGTACGAAAAAAACTTGGTGTTGAAAAATACGGAAATATTACAGAGTTCATAAACCGAAATTTTACGAGCATCGAATAAATCTCCTATATAACTAAGTGTCTTGCTTGGGGTATAAACCTCTTCGTTTCTATCTTTTTTTAGCCTTCCATAGCATTGCGCAAAAAAGGACAGATAAAGCCGCGG
>NZ_JAEPKU010000035.1 GCF_016652235.1 Dysgonomonas sp. Marseille-P4677 | reverse complement strand
ATTTTCTTTTTTTAATTTAATATTGATTAATTAACTTTTTAAAAATTTAGTCTATGTAATAATTCTAATAAATATTAGATAAAAAGAAAGAGTCATTAAAATTTCTCGAAAAATGAAGGTTGATCAGCTAGCAATTTTTTCTATCTCCGGATAGACACTGAAAAACAGTGAAAAACAAAACATTCTCAAAATGGGTTAAATCCCCTAACTCTTAGTAAAAAAACAAAAACAAATCTAAGAACCATTCTATGATTAAAAAGCAGTATAAAACAATTTTTACTTGCATTCTGAGCGGATTCTTATTGGTGAATCCACTTTTGCTCACACATGCAGGAGAAAACCATTTGAACGAAGCCAAACAGTCTATCGCAAAGACTGTTAATGGCACAGTGAAAGACAACGCTGGAGAGCCCTTAATTGGAGCTACTATCGTAGTCAAAGGAACATCGAAAGGTGTTACAACTGATATTGATGGAAACTTTTCCATTGATTGTTCCAGTACAGATTTTTTGGTAATCTCTTATATGGGATTCGTTTCGCAGGAAATCCTTGTAGGAAATAAGACCAATATAGCTGTTACCCTACTTGAAGATTCTAAAATTCTAGATGAAATTATTGTGATTGGATATGGTACAACTACGCGGAAGAGTGTCGTTGGAGCTGTAGATCAGGTGAAATCTAAAATGCTTGAAGATCGGCCTTCGTCCAATATGGCACAAGCACTTCAAGGAGCCTCTCCAAGTTTGATCATACAACAGAAAAGTATGGACCCGAACAATAATAGCATGAATATAAACATAAGGGGACTTTCAACAATGAATGATAATGCTCCACTTATCGTTATCGACGGATTGGTATCAGACGATGCTAGTTTGAATAAATTAAATCCGAACGATATAGAAAATGTTTCTGTACTGAAAGATGCAGGGACTGCGGCTATTTATGGTTCCCGATCATCGAACGGGGTAATTCTTATAACAACAAAAACGGGTAAAAAGAATCAGCGCCCAATGGTCCGATTAAATGGACAAGTTGGAGCACAAGATCCTAAAATACTTTTCAGACCGGTTTCTGGCTATCAGAATGCTACGCTAAAGAATTTGTCTTTAACCAATACAAATCAAGCACCTCAATATTCTCCCGAGCAAATTCAAGATTTATATGCACATCAAAACGAAGAATATTGGTACTACGATAAAATTATCCAAACAGCACTTCAGCAGACATATAATGTGAGTGTATCAGGAGGAAATGAGAATACTACTTATATGTTCTCGGGTGGTTACTTTGATCAGGAAAGTAATTATAAAGGTCCTGGATATGGTATAACCCGTTATAATTTACGTTCGAATATTACAACTGAATATGGAAGATTTAAATTAACTTCTATATTAGGTTATACTCGTGACGACAGCAAAAAGAGCGTAGATGGTAATGCTATCATCAACTCGTCTCGTATACCGACTTATTATTGGAATAGATTGCAGGATGAAACGGGAAGATATCTAGTAAATGATCTTCTTACAGACCAAAACCCTTTGGCGGGGCTTAAAGAAAGTGGTTTTGAGAAAGGAAATACTGACTATATTAATGTTAATCTCGGTTTAGAGGTAAAAATAGTTGATGGTCTGAAGTTAAAAGGTATTCTAGGTGCAGATATCTTTAATTATCATCGGTTTATTCGAAGGAAATCTATTCCTATGTATATGAGTGGTTCAGAGGAACCTATAGCATACATGAATCCAGATGGAGGTACAGAAGATTACAATGAAAATAAACGTTTGATGAATTATCAGTTATTAGCGGATTATCAGAAAACATTTAATCAAAATCATAATCTTTCTGTTCTATTCGGAGCATCTAACGAATCTTATACTTTCAAAAGTAATGAGATTAAACACCAGAAAACGAATGATCTAGGAGTAAGTATAGACTCTGAGAAAATAACAGGAAGCACATCTTTAGGCAGAGAAAAAAGAAGTATCACATCTATTTTAGGCCGTTTGTCCTATAATTTCATGGATAAATATTATGCTGAATTCAGTTTTAGGGAAGATGGCTCTTCTATATTTGCCAAAGGTAATCGTTGGGGATTCTTTCCATCGGGCTCTTTAGGGTGGAGAATTTCAGAAGAAAAATTCATGGATTTCTACAAAAATGAGATAGGAGATCTGAAGATTCGTTCATCGTATGGTATATTAGGAAATCAACGTATATCTTCGTATCAAACGATTACCACTTATGATAGTTATCAAAATACATACGTATTTAATGACAAGGCTGTTGTAGGGTCAGGCTTCAATTATGGAAACGTAGATATGCAATGGGAAACCTCGCATAACTTTAATATCGGTTTTGATGCTAGTTTTCTAAAAGGAGCTTTAAATACTACATTCGATTACTTCCATAAAACAACAAAAGATATTTTGCTAAATCCTGAAATTCCAACTGTATTTGGAGGTGGACTGAAGAATTATAACATGGGTGAAATGAAAAATCAAGGATGGGAGTTGGTAGTCAACTATCATTTAGACACAAAAGACTTTAAGCATACTTTTTCAGCCAACATTGGTGATTCTTGGAATAAGGTAACCAGCTTTATTGGAAATGAGCAGATAAGTACTTCTGATGAAATTTCACGTTTGATTAGGATCGGCCTTCCCTTCAATGTATATTATGGATACAAAGTAGACGGCTATTTTGAATCAATGGATCAGATCGCATCATCAGCTCTTCCTGTTGGTGTTTCAGCCTCAGATTTACGTCCTGGAGATACTAAATACATCGACCGTAATAGTGACGGAGTTATTGACGCAAAAGACCGTTATGTATTAGGAAATGCTTTCCCTCGCTATACATTTGGATTCACTTACGATGTAGCATGGAAGAATTTCGATTTCAGTATGTTTTGGCAAGGTGTAGGCAAACGTGATATGATGGTACGTGGAGAGTTGGTAGAGCCGTTTCATAGTAACTATTCGTACACAATATACAAGCATCAGTTAGATTATTGGACTCCAACTAATACCGGTGCTGAATGGCCTCGCTTAGCCGCTATAGGTTCCACTTCTAACAAAAACAACTATGGGATGGGATCTGAGATCAACCTGGTAGATGGAAGTTATTTACGTTTAAAAAACATTCAGATAGGATATACTTTGCCTCTAAATTTAACCCGTAAAATAGGATTAGGAAAAGTACGTACATACATTAATGGACAAAACTTATTGACATTCAGTAAAAACTCATGGATTGATCCGGAATCATCAGAGTTCAATGCAAACATGTCAGGCTCTGCAAATAGCGCCCGAAATTATCCTACTCTAAGGTATTATGGTTTTGGATTTGACATAGAATTTTAAACAAACAGATAATATATGAAAATAGATAAACTCAAATATATAATTTTATCTTGTATCGGTTCAGCCTTTCTGTTCTCTTGTAATAGCTTGGATCAAGAACCTACAAATAAATATACAGATGCTACATTCTGGCAATCTACTGAAAATGCCGAGTCGATTGTTAATATGGCTTATAGCCAGATGTATGGTGCTGGAAAACTATGGAATGATGAAGGGCTCTCTGATAATGTGATCGAAGGACGTGACAACAACGACGGCCGAATGATACGTAACGGATTGGCTGATCCGTCTTTAGGCCGCTTTGCTAGTGAATGGAAATGGGCTTATGAAGGAATCAAAACCTGTCATAAATTTTTAGAAAATGTAGACCAAGTACCTAAAATGAGTGCTGCGTTGAAAGAACAGAGGAAAGCAGAAGTACGCTTTATTCGGGCTTTTATATATTTCCGATTGGTTAATTTCTATGGTGATGTTCCATTTTTCACTTCAGATATCTCATTGTCAGACTCAAAAACCATAAGTCGTACATCTAAGACCACAGTATTAAAATTTATTCACGATGAATTGGATGATATAGTACAATACCTTCCTGCTCGTAACTCAAGTTTTACAGCTGAAAACAATGGGCGCATAACAAAAGGGGCTGCTCTAGCATTTCAAGCACGTGCTTATTTGTATGAAAGTAATTGGAGTAAAGTAGAAGAGTGTACTTCCAAATTGATAAATGAACAAGCTACATATGGAACATATGGTCTATTCAATAATTATGAAGCCCTGTTCCATACCGAAAATAAATATAACGAAGAAGTTATTCTGGACTATGGGTATACTACATCTTACCGTACTTGGAATGAGATGTATTCTAGGGTACCAATGTCTGTAGGAGCTTTTCTTAATAGTTGTGCTCCGACTCAAGAGCTGGTAGATGATTACATTACAGTGAACGGATTATCAATAGATAAAGATCCAAGCTATAAAGAAAGTGAGCCATACAAAGATCGCGATCCTAGATTGACATATACTGTTGTATATAATGGATATAAATGGACTAAACCGGATGGAACAAGCGTTACCATAGAAACAAAATCAGGAGCGAATACTCCGGATGCATGGCAAGGTACAAATTCAAACCGTTCTATAACAGGATATTATATTCGTAAATACTATGATCCAGAATCAACCAGCTCTGAATCGAATTATAGCCAGCATAATAACATCATTATGTTCCGTTATGCTGATGTACTACTAATGCATGCAGAAGCTATGTTTGAGCAGAATAAAATGAGCCAAACAGTTTGGAATGAAACTATCAAGCCTATTCGTTTACGTGCAGGATTTTCGGGCAATGCTTTAAATTATCCATCAGCTTTGTCTGCGACAGAAATGCGTGAATTGATACATCGTGAACGTCGTAGTGAGTTAGCTCTCGAAGGACTTAGATATTATGATATCATACGCTGGAAAGAAGGCTCTAAATATCTCAATGGTGTAGTTCATGGGGCAAAATTTGCAAATAATAATACAGCATACATTACGCTTGATACTCGTAAGTTTAATGAGAATAAAGATTATTTATGGTCAGTGCCACGTTCGCAAATTCAACTGAACCCAAATTTGAAGCCAAACAATCCTGGATATGCAAACTAAAAATCATAAAAAATCAAATACAACAATTATGAAAACAATATTAAATAAAATACTGATTCTACTTCTATTTGTAATAGGCTTCACTGGCTGTAAAAGTGACGATATGAATTTTTCAGATGCTTAAGTAACAGCTATCAATACACTATATGAGCCGTCTGATGGAAAAGCTATAAATTTAACTCCTACAGGTTCATTGTATTTTTCTTGGGAGCCAGCTGCTGTCGAAGACGGAGGTTCTCCCCTATACGAAGTATTATTTGATAAGGAAGATGGAGACTTTTCTAATCCAATTTATGTTATAGCTTCTGATCAGAACGGATATTCCAATGGAGCTTCTATAACTCATAAAATATTAAGTAAAGCTGCAGGATATGCCGGTGCTGAGCCCGGAGAAACAACGACTGTAAAATGGGCGGTAAGATCTTCTCGTGGAATTAACCAAGTACTTTCTACAACATTTCGAAAACTAACACTTACTCGTTTTGTCGGATTTGCAGAGCTGCCAGACCAAGTGTTTATTACCGGTAGTGGTAGTGAAGCAGGGGACGATATTGCAAATGCAATACAAATGACTCGAACTGCTCAAGGTGAATATGAAGTATATGTAAAACTTATTCCTGGAGGAACATATAAGTTTGTCGATGCTAAAGCTGGAACGCCTCGTGAGTTTTATATAGAAAATAATATGATAAAAGAAGGGGAAGGAAGTACTTCAAATGCCCTAAACGGAGTATATCGTATAATTCTGGACTTTAATACAGCTTCGCCTGCCTCTCCTATCGAAATTGCAAATGTAGGATTTTGGTTCTGTCCTAATAATAAAGTTGAATGGAATCTGGCATATATAGGAAACGGTACATGGAAAGGAACTGGCCCTGTTAACTTTAAACAAGAAAGTTGGGGTCGTGATCAACGTTATAAATTTAGAGTTACAACAAAAGATTCAGCCGGAACTTCAATTATGGAAGACTGGGGTCCTAAGAATACAAATGAAGATGGAACACCTTCTGGGGCAGCCAGCTACTATGATACTAAAGTATATTTAACAGCTTCATTAGGCAACCCTCAATGGGATCCGAAATGGAAATTTGCGAGTGAGTTTGATGGTGCAAATGTTACCCTTACTGTAAAAATGCACGGAGATCAATATACACATGAGGTTTCAAAATAAAAATTAGGATATTGCCTCAGACATTTAACTCGTATACGAAATTTATTAAGAATTAAGGCGAATAGGTGTTTGAGGTATTTCCAACAATGTAAAATACTTATGAGAAAAATAATATATACATTTCTGTCACTTAGTTTGTTCTTTTTACAATCGTGTGGAGACGTAGATGATGAGTATACATACGACGAGTGGACAAATGTAGATTGGTCAGCAGCAGCGGATAATACGACAAATTCACTTATTGATCGCTTCTGGAATACATCAGCCAATTATTTCAATTATGGAAACGATGGTACTACCACTGATTTTCATTATTGGCCTAATGCCCATGCAATGGATGTTTTAATCGACTCCTATCTGAGAACTAATGATGCTAAGTATAGTGCATATTTCGATAAATGGTATGCCGGTATCAAAGTGAAAAATGGTAACACATATAAGAACGACTATGTTGATGATATGGAATGGAATGCATTAACCATGCTCAGAATATATGATATTACCAAAGATGCAAAATATCTTAATACAGCGAAGGAACTTTGGGGCTGGATAAAAGATGCATGGACAGAAGATGCAGGAGGGGGGATAACTTGGTGTACTAACCCCAATGTACAGCTTACTAAAAATGCATGCTCAAATGGACCTGCCGCAATTATTGGTGCACGTATGTATAATATTACTAATGATCAATCAGACCTAGAATGGGCCGAAAAAATATATGAATGGCAAAAGAATACATTAGTGAACAGAGCTACGGGAGCAATCAGCGATCATATCGTTGCTGCAACAAACGAAGTGAAAGGTGGTGCGTTGACATATAATCAAGGTACTTATATTGGAGCTGCTGTAGAACTATTTAGTATTACAGGAGATAGAACATATTTAAATGATGCTCAGAAAGTAGCCAATTATACTATTTCAAGCCTCATTAATACAAGTAATAATATACTACGAGAAGAAGGTAGTGGCGATAATGGACTTTTCAAAGGGATATTTATTCGTTACTTCTTAGAGTTAATTAAGGTGAATGAACTCCCGGATTCGTATCGGAACAAATACATCACTTTCTTTAATAATAATGCAAACGTGCTTTGGTCTTCTGGAGTTTACAAAGAAGACTTATTATTCGGACCAGCTTGGGACTCTGCCCCTGTGGGAATAACTCAGCTTACATCACAGGCGAGTGGATGTATGATGATAGAAGCGAAAGCAGCCTATGAAATATGGGTAAGTTCTAAGAAATAATAATATCTAAAATGAAACAGAATAGAGAGTTTGTGTTTTATACAAACTCTCTATTCGCATTATTAATATTCTTTTTTATGAAAAACTTCAACCTTATTATTTTATTTTGTTTATCGGCACTTTTTGTCGATTGCTCTACTACAAAACAGGAACGGCTGACGGACTATGTCAATCCGTTTATAGGAACAACGACATTATGGGATAGTATAGACTTAGGATATACTCCTACTCGTAGAGCATGGGGTGCAGAAGCATATCCTGGAGCATCAGTTCCTAATTCTATGGTGCAGGTAACACCTGTAACTATGTGGCGAAGCGGTTCAGGCTATCAATACGAAGATTCTGTTATTTATGCCTTTACTCATACAAGTAAAGGACATTGGAATTTATGTTATGTTCCTCTTATTGCTGCTAGTGGAGACATTTCTCCAAAGAATTATTATTCCCCATATAGTCATGGCAATGAATCAGCCAGCCCCGGATACTATCAGGTATTTCTTGAAAAATATAATATAAATGCAGAGGTAACTTCTACTTTACGATGTGCATATCATAAATATACATATAAAGACGGAAAAAATAAAAAGATCATAGCAGATTTAGCTCGTTCAAATGAACATGTAAGAGATTGGGAAATAGGGCAATCCGGAGATAATATTTTTACCGGCTTTCAAAAAACAGGGTCTACGTTTTATTTTTATGCAGTAACAAATCATAAAATTAAAGGAATAGAATCTTTAAAAGAAGGGGAGACTGAAGTCAGTGTTGTTAATTTTGTTGACGATGAGGATGTCAATATCCCTTTAGAAATGAAAATAGGTTTTTCTTATGTGAGCATTGAAAATGCAAAAGAGAATCTTGAATCAGAAATGTTATCTAAAGATTTTCTTCAAGTTAGGAATGAAGCTACAAATTCTTGGGAAGATTTATTATCCAAGATCCAAATATCAGGAGGAACTGAAGATCAAAAAGAAACATTCTATTCGACTTTCTACAGAGCATTTTTATGGCCTATATTGCTAAGTGATATCAATGGCGAATTTATTGATGCAAATGGTGAAATTGCAAATAAGGGTTTCCGGTATTATAGTGATCCATCTTTTTGGGACGACTATAGAAATAAATTAATTTTACTAGGAATGATTTCCCCCGATGTTGCTACTGATGTTATCAAATCGATAACAGATCGTGGGGAGATAAAAGGATTTATGCCTACTTTCTTCCATGGAGATCATGCTTCTACATTTATCGCAGGAAGTTATTTGAGAGGACTTCAGAACTTTGATATACAAAAGGCATATAAATTATTATTAAATAATGCTTTTGTAGAAGGAAAAGGAGGAAGACCTCATATAAAAGAGTATATAGAAAGAGGCTGGATCTCAGAAGAAGATATAAAAGAACCTAAATTGGAAACTGTAGCTAAGGCAGCAGTAACTAAAACACAAGAATACTCTTATGATGATTATGCGACAGCATTATTAGCAAAAGAATTAGGTGATCAGAAGAACTATGAGAAATTGATGATGAGAACAAACAGCTATAAACATCTGTTTGATCCTTCAACACAGTTGATGCGTGGACGCTTAAATAACGGGGAATGGATTACACCATTCGACCCAGAACGTCCTTTTTACGAATATATGTATCGAGAAGCGAATGGTTGGCAATCAACTTTTTTCGCCCCGCACGACCCTGAAGGCTTTATCGCTTTATATCCGAGTAAAGATGCTTTTGAGAATAAATTAGACTCTTTATTTTCTATTCCGTGGAAAAATTATGAAGCTCATAATATGACTGTTTTTATCGGGCAATACTGTCATGGCAATCAACCCGGACATAGTTCTCCGTACTTATACTATTTCATAGATAAACAAGAGAAAGCTCAGAAAATTCTGAATAAGATTCTGAATGAATTCTATCGTATGGGGCCAGAAAGATTGGCTTATGCAGGGATGGATGATGCCGGAGAGATGTCATCTTGGTATGTGCTCAATGCAATTGGCTTGTATACTTATTCACCAGCTGACCCCGAATATATTATAACCGTTCCTCTATTTGATAAAGTTGTATTTAATCTGGGAGAAAATAAATTTACAATCATAAAAAAAGGAAAAGGAGAAAAAATTGAAAAAGTTATCTATGGCGATAAAAGCATTAATAATTATTTTATTACACATGACGAATTAAAACAAGGAAAAGAACTTGTTATAACGACATCTAAATAGGAAGAGATTTGGTAGAGATGAATTATAACAGTTCATCTCTACCATATAAACTTGAGGACATAGATATTTTATAATCAAATAATTCGCCTTTACCAAAAAAGCGACTGAGCTCAATCTCAGCAGAACTCAAAGAGTCAGATGCATGCACTATATTTTCTTGGGCACTCATTGAGAAATCACCTCTAATAGTTCCGGGAGTCGCTTCTCGTCCATTAGTTTTGCCAATAAGTTTCCTCACTACATTAACGGCATCCACTCCCTCCCAACATTGCACTATAACAGGACAGCTCATCATAGATTCTTTTACATCAGTAAAAAAAGATTTATCCTTTAAATGAGCATAATGAATATTAAGTATCTCATCATTTAGCTGTATCATTTTCAATCCTATTAAGTGTAAACCTTTATTTTCGAATCGGGAAATGACGTTTCCAATAAGTCCTCTTTGAATAGCGGAGGGCTTTAATATCACTAATGTTTTCTCCATTATTATATATTTATGTAAACGATGTATGATTAATTTTAATAATACATATCGGTTGCAGAATGATTTAATCCAACGAATAACACATCATTCTTATTACTAAATCGAATTTTTCCTTCTCTGGCAAGCCAACCTAAAGCTAAGGTAATCATTACTCCATCATATGATGTCATTTCACCTATTTGTCTGATAGATAACTCTTCATTTATCGACAACAAATGCCAGATTGTACCTGCATTTAAACCAATATCATTCTTAATCATAGTCTATAGTTTTTAATCGTTATAAACAAAGTTCGTATTTTAATATAAATGTTATACGTTCCAAACTTCGATTAATATGTCCTAATTTGCTCAATCATCAACACAATTTCAGTCTGCAATAAAGGATTTTTTTTGCAAATAAAAAATTTAGTTTAAACCAAAATACGAATAACAGGACATTTTTGTCGCAGATTAGATAGTTGAAGTATTCCTTAATAATTACACCTTTGTAGAATACGAGAGTAGAATATATTTAAAAGTAAATTCATTACGATAGAATTATCCAATCTTAGATATATCTCCAGAGATGAGATAAATCAAACTTCAAGGTGGTAATTTCTATTATGTTTAATAAAGATATGAAAAAGCAAAGAACATTAAAGAACAGCTTTTCACTTGAAGGAAAAGGATTACACTCAGGACTAAAAACTACAATATCATTCAATCCTGCGCCCGACAATTATGGCTATAAGATAAAACGTACGGATATTATGGGGCAACCAATCATAAATGCATTAGCCGAGAATGTGATTGATAGTCAAAGAGGTACAACATTATATGAAAATGGCGCATCAGCAGGTAGCGTAGAGCATGCCCTTGCAGCTTTATATGCGAGTGAAATAGACAATTGTCTGATTGAAATAAATGGGCCTGAATTTCCAGCATTGGATGGCAGCTCTATTCTATATTTGAGCAAAATCAAGGAAATTGGTACAGAAGAACAAAATGCACCTAGAAAGTATGTATCACTCAAAAGAAAGCGAATTCGGATAGTAGATAAAGAGAATGATTCATCTATGGTATTGATGCCTGGAAATTCTTTTGATATCAAAACAAAAATTACATTCGATTCTCCTTTGCTAAAAAGTCAAAGTGCATCTTTAGGTAATCTATCTGATTTTACAAAAGAAATAGCTTCGGCACGAACTTTTGCTTTTATAAAAGAAATTGAACCGATGATCCGGGAAAATCTCATCAAAGGAGGAAATTTAGATAATTCGATTATAATCTATGATACGATTTTACCTCAATCCGAACTAGACCGTATTGCCGACTTAATAGGTGTCAAACATCGTGATGCAAGGAAGCTTGGCTATATTATGAATAAACCATTAGCATACTCCAATGAGCTTGCTCGACATAAATTGCTGGATGTAATTGGCGATCTTGCACTTGTGGGTGCATTTATAAAAGGATCTGTGACCGCAATTCGTCCTGGTCATTTGATCAATAATCAATTTGCCATGGCCATAAGGGAATATTATATAACCGAAATAGAAAGTAAAGAAAAGAAATCGATAAAAACAGAAGATATGCCATTTGAACTCTCTGCAATTCGAGATGATATTTTCTGTTGGAATAGACTTTGAATAGTAAATATTATTATGTAGATGAAAAAGTTCGAGATTTAGGATATCTAAAAACAAAATAAGGATACTATAACTAGTATCCTTATTTTTATCATATCTCCAGAAATAATTATTTTTTAATTAATCTAGATATTTCTCCAATCCACAATACAAATGAAGTTGAGATAATAATAATTAACCAGTCTCGTATTTGAAGAGGTACTGTACGGAATACTTCTCCACCAAATTCAACAATCAGGATTTGACCGATAAGGATTACAATGGCGACCATAATAAACCCTTTACTTTTCGACATATCTGTGAATGCGGATTTTCCGGTTTGGAAAGCTTTGGCATTAAACATATTCCAGAATTGTAATATGACAAAGAATGTAAAAAAGAAAGATAGAGAATAAGCGCCTTTGTCTCCATTCACATGGCTAAATAGTGCATCCAACTTCTCCGGTTGGGAGAATACGTACATCATAGCAAGAAGAATAACGACAAATATCATACCTACAGATAAAATGAGGTGCCTCATTGGAGGAATGATTATAAAATCCTTATTTCTTCTTGGTTTTTCACGCATCACTTTATGGTCAGGTGGCAATGAAGCTAAAGCCCCCGCAGCAAATGTATCCATAATCAGATTGATCCATAACATTTGTGTAACTGTAAGAGGTAGCTCTGTCCCAAATATAGAGCCTAAAAACACAAGAATTAAGGCGGCTACATTTATTGTCAATTGGAATAATATGAAACGTTGGATATTTTTATACACCGAACGTCCCCACATCACTGCAGTTGCAATACTCTTAAATGAATCGTCAAGTAGAGTAATATCGCTCGCTTCTTTTGCTACTGAAGTACCCGATCCCATAGATAGTCCGACGTTAGCATGATTCAGCGCTGGAGCATCGTTTGTTCCATCTCCGGTCACAGCAACGATAGCATCTTTCTTTTGCAACAATTGTACCAAGCGCTGTTTGTCAGTAGGACGTGCACGGCACATTATTTTAAGATCCAAAACTATTTTCTCAGCATCTTCGTCTGAAAGAGCTTCGAAATTAGGTCCTGTAATAATATTTTTATCGGTATCAGTATCTTTCCATATACCAATCTGACGACCAATTTCACGGGCTGTTCCCGGCGTATCGCCTGTTACTATTTTCACATCTATTCCTGCATCAAGACATTCTGAAACAGCTCCGGGAACATCCTCACGAACAGGGTCTGAAATAGCAGTAACTCCTAAAAATATTAAGTTTTCTTTTGCAAGATCTTTAATTTCAACATCCTTAGTAATATCATCCAAAACTTTATATGCAAACCCTAAAGTCCTCATAGCTTGATTCTGATATTGTAACAATAAGGTATCTATTCCTGTTTTTTCTTCTGTTATATTTTTCTCTCCACTTTCGGTAAGTACTGTAGTACATTTACTCATAACTATTTCCGGAGCCCCTTTCACATACAAGATATACTTATTGTCATCAGCATTCTTGATAAGGGTTGCCATATATTTACGTTCGGTAGAGAAAGTTAATTGGTCTACTATCTTTGTGTTTTCTCTGACATCTATATACTTAATCCCCTTTTCATTCAACCATAGCAGAAGGGCTGCTTCCGTAGGATTTCCTAATGTATTTACTTTAGAACTATCGGAGAAATCTAGATGAGCCGTAGAGTTGATTGAAATATTTTCTATTATTAATTTGCTTGCAGTATTATCAGATAGCTTCTGATTTGGAAGTGCAGAAAAAGCCGTTTCGGCAACTTGCATCTGATTTTTTGTTAATGTACCTGTTTTGTCGGTACAAATGACAGTTACAGCTCCCATTGTTTCACATGCATGCATCTTGCGGACAAGGTTATTCGTTTTTAACATACGACGCATACTAAGGGCCAAGCTCAATGTTACGCTCATCGGCAAACCCTCAGGTACTGCTACTACAATCAGTGTTACTGCTACCATAAAGTATTGTAACACATGGCGCGCTGTCTCCATACTTACCCAAGAATCAGGATCGATTGGACTTACGCCAAACAACCAGCCAATGCCGGCAATTACTACAATTGTAAGAAAGCCTAAAGCAATCCATCTTAACCAACCTCCTTCATCTACACTTTTAGGAAGTTTCTTCTCCTTTCCGGCAAGTTCAAAACCATCATAAACAATTGGCAACCAAATTTTAATCAGGGCTACCAATCCCCCAGTGATTACAGCAGATAACAATCCTAACTGTCCCCATGTATATGAAATAGTACCTCCAAATATATCTTTTACAAATAAAACGATAAAAGTAAGTGCCGCCAATGCTAGGCCTACAACTCCAATGAATTTTGCTAATCCGTCTAACTGTTGATTAAGAGGTGTTTCCTCTCCTGTCATTTCAGTAGACTTCTCGGCCACCTTTCCATATTCAGTGGCATCTCCTACAGTTTTGACTATATATATACCGTGCCCATCCATAACTTTCGTTCCTCTCATAACCCAGTTTGATGGGTAAGTGGCATCAGCTTCGAAATCTTCGGAATTTGTTGTTTTATCAATAATTGGTTCGCCGGTTAGCGTTGATTCGTCAATTTGCAACGATATAGCTTCAATCAATTCTCCGTCTGCAGGAATTTCATCTCCTGTATCTACAAGAACAACATCGCCAACAACAATCTGTCTTTTTGGAACTTCAACTACATTTCCATTACGAATGACCTTAACAAGAGTATCATCATTGACTTGATTTAGTATGTCAAATTTCTTGTTTGCATCCACTTCAAACCAGAAAGCAACTCCCGTTGCAAGTAATATTGCACAGAAAATGCCAATTGTTTCTGCATAATGCTTTTCTCCTGTCGATAGATGTTCAAAAATAGCTATACCTAAAGACAAGAAGGCCGCAATAAGCAAGATACGTATAATCGGATCTTCAAATTTCTCAAGGAAAAGTTTCCATAGAGGTTCTTTTGGAGGTGGGGTAAGAATATTCTCCCCGTACTTTTGTCGACTTTCCAATACCTGCTGGTTATTGAGTCCGGTTAAATGTCTTTTTTGTTCCATTGGTTTATTATAAAATTAATTTTAATTTGTTCAGATTTCTTAAATAAGTTTCGAATTTATAAAACTCATTTCCCACAGCATTGTGATATAATGAATGTTTGAATTCATCTGTCTGTTTATTGATAAATGAATCAAATTCCTCAGGTTTTCTATTCAAAATATACTTTACAACACGAGTGTTAAATGTAAAATCGTCTTCATCAATAATTTTACTTATATCATCTATTCCTTTTACAAAATAGTTATTCAAGTAGTTTTCTATATTTGGATTTATAGCATGATTCGTCAATTCAGCAAAGTAAATCATGTAGCTGTCTTCTGTTATACCATGCTCACTTAGCATTTTAGTAATAATCCGTTCGTGTGTGCCTGTTATTTTTATATCATCTATAAATATCATCTTCTTTCCTTTCACAAATTCTTTGTCAATATAGAATTTGTCTCCACTGATCAGTTTATAGCGACTTTCAGCAGACATTCCGGCATAGTCTTCTCTATAGGTCACAGTACGGTGAATCTTAGTTACTTGAACCACCGGATAACCATTATCAAAGAGATATGAATTTATTCTGTTTATAAAATACTTTGTCATATAAAATGAAGCAGTAGGAATATGAGAGTAGGCACTGGGGACAACAATTAGCTGTTCTCCATTGTATGTATGCCTAAATACTCCGTTAATAAATCTTTCGGCAAGTTCATATCCGAACTTACGGGCTATATTTTCTGCTCCGTGTTTGAATTTTGAATATTCTTTAGGTGAAAAATCAAAGGCTGCTTCCGAATCAATTTTAAATCCTGAAAAGTGTACTATATTTCCTTTATAATCTGGTTCTGATATCATTTAATGTATAATTTGGCTTAATTAAAAGTGCTGAGAATCCAAAGTCAATAGCACCTTTATAATCTGTTTTTATATTATCTCCTACATGTAAAACATTCTTTTTAGGAGTATTTATGTTATCGTATACTTTCTGAAAAAATATAGGCGAAGGTTTGGAAGCATTGATTTCGTCGGAAAAAATATGAAACGAGAAAAAATTTAGGATATTTAATTTGTCTAATGCAATCCTTAAGGTTGTTCCCTCAATATATCCCGTATTGCTTGCAAGATTCATAATCAACCCTTCCTTGTTTATTTCTTCCAAAATAGAAAAGACATTGCTATTTAACAATTGAGGACAATATTCGATAAATAAATCGTCAGAGAATGCTCTAACTTTATTTGCGTCTTCAATACTTATTGATTCAGTAGAATTGCCTATCTCGATTAAGATCTTCAGATACATTTCTGATGCAGGTATCTTACCACCATAAGTTTCATTGTGCAGATCGAATGTCTTATCTAGATCTCGAATGACAAGGTCGATTTGCTCTGCTCGCAAACCTTTAGGGTTGTAGCTGTCAGCTATCATTTCAGCCCTTTTTAGTTTAAACTCAGGATGCGATTTGATTAGCGTCAACCATAAATCGAAAGAAATGTTTGTTATCATCAATTTGAAACTAATTGAACAATTACTAAACGGCCTCCTTCTTCTTTTGATAGCAATATTTGTTTGTTATCAGTAAGCTCTACAGCTTCGTTTATTTCTATTTTTTTTCTATCTGTTTTATCTTCCAGATCAGTCAAACGCTGATTTACCAACAACCACCTTCCCTGATGAAAAACAAAGTAACCTACAGGCTTTTTTTGTTCTTCTGTTAGTCTTTCATTTGGGGATAAATTTCTGTTTACATGCCATTGGTAGAGATACTGATTGTTGTAAACCATTAAACGATAATTGTCAGAAGTATAGTTTTCAGCATTGCGTGAAGAGTATAAATTGAGGACAGGTAATTGGCCTTTATATTCTGTTCCGCAAAAAGGACATTTAGGCTTCGTAGAATTGTCAAAAACAAACCACTTGTACCAGCATTTCGGATTTTGACAAGGCTGCATCAAATCGATGGTCTTCAACAATCCATCTTCCCATTCATTAGCCGTAGGGCGTAAACTGGGATTGTGTAATCCATCTATAAATGCCTTTTTAAATAAATCGACCAAATACGGACCACAAACCGTATATGGTATCTTTACAGGATCTGCTTGCGGCAATTGAGATGATTCAAGCTGGTGACTTTTTACACTATTAGATATATCTGTCGGATGTTCTATAAATAAGGCTTTTGATCCCATTGATAGCTCCTCATCTTTGGAGGAATCCAAATCATTAACTTTTCCTCCGCGTAAAGGGTGTCTGTAAAGTAGATACATATATATCATTACAGCCAAAGCATGCCTGTCTGTTCTGATGCTTGGCAGCTTCCGTTCCGGATCTTTTATATCCAAATGTTTAGTGGCAATAACTTCCGGTGCAATAAAGTCGGGTGTACCGAGTACATCAGGTGGAAATTTCCCGGGTATGACCAAGCCGTCTATATCAATGATAGATGCTTGACCAGATATAGGATCAACCAATACATTCTTATATGATAAGTCGGAATGGGCAAGTCCTGCAGCATGCAAACGTTTTACAGCACGGCTTATTCTAATACAGATTTGAAAATATTTAAACCAGACCCCTCTCTCTTCAGGTGCTAAAAACCTGTTTTGGTTTTTAGCTGAAGCAAACCATTTCCCTTCTTTTTCTTTTCCTTTAATTCCCAAGAAATCATTATTAACCGAACCATATTTAAAGAAATATTGACTCTGATAGGTTGGACATACAACACCAATCTTTCCTTTATATTCAACCATCTTTGTTGGCCAGCAGAAAGAATCTTTCCAATATTCACCTCCTTCTTGTTTGAAGATACGTTCTCGGTAGATACCAGTTATATTTTCTAACCTGTCTTTTGCGTTGTAATCCTGCTTTTCTCTGAAAAAGCCAACCACATAAGACTTATCAGGGCTAAAATATACATCTTTCATTGCTCCAGATCCTATGATCTCGTCTACGAACTCAACAGGGGAACCATCTGTAGCTCTTATCTTTATTATATTTGCCATCTTTTTATCAATATATTATTGCAATAGTACGATCGTCGTGATTGCCCGGTGACCAAAAATCTAACCATTTTAATAATTGATCGGAACAATCAAAATCATCTTTGAACTCAACTTCCCTATTCAAATCATCCCATAGATTATTCCATTTCTCTGTTTGCATCAGATTAGATTCAGTTTCAAATTTCGGATCAGTTATACCGTCAGTCATTAAGACTAATGCTGTAAAATCATCTACTATTTCGAACCGGAGACGACGATATATTTCAGCAGGTTGCATAATCTCAGACATAGTCAGAAATCGGGTTTGGCCTGCAAACTCTCCACCATCAGGCTCTCCCAAAACCTTGAGAAATTGTGTATCTTTATTATAGATACCGATTCCTCCATCGCCGATCCAGAAACTGGCAACAAACCAACCAAAATTATATTTCTTACATATGCTGAGTAATAAAGTCGTAGAAAAGTCCCGTATATTTCCGTCTGTTTTAACAGCCTCTTCTCCAATATTTTTGTAGGCTTTGAAAATTGCAGTCCCTAATATTTCATAAATAAGATCTCCTACGGCTTTTCTACTTTCATCTGAACTGCTTTTATTAAAGTTTTTAATTAATTGACCAAGCTTGTCTGAGTCTGCCTGTAGCTTTTCTTGGCAAATATCAATGACCGTTTTACAAGCTATTTGTGAACCTCTCCGCGAATACTTTGCAGAGCCTGCACCGTCAGCAACTGTTATCATATACCAGTCGTTTTCGATATCAAAAAGGAATTTGAAATCATCATCCCTTGCTCTACCTTCATGAGCGTGGGCACGACCTCTTTGACTTGCTGCAACCATGTCTTTTTGCTCCTTCTTACCTAATCCGAAAAAGCCTCTCTGAGATTCAACCTTTAGATAAGCTTTATCTGAATCTGCTTTATAAAATAGAGTATCGGGCGGAGTCGGAATATTATTCCAAAGAGAGCGAGGATCGGGATTGACCACAAGAGTTAGTTCTTTACTGAATACAGGATTTCCTATACTCGGGTTTTTAGACTTGAAAAACCATGTGATTTTATGGTCGCCTGCAATTGTGGGAATGCCTTCTATCGTATTAGTCTCCTTATTTAGCCTTATGCCGATCTCATCCAAGCCATCAAAATAAAAATCTCCAATCTGATTTTTAGAAATAAATTCAGAGTCGATAGTGAAACTATATGGTTGATTTACCTTCCCATTTTGCAAGCAAAAGCTTTGACTTCGTATATGATTTTCAAAAGCCTGGTCTTTAGCGTGTTGCTTTGCAAGTTCATCCATCGGATTATTTAAATCGCTATATTTCATAGTTTCAGTTGTTATCAGGGAGTCTTCTTTTCTATCAATATCATTATTTGATGGCTGTAACGAATTTTCGTTTACTATCATTATTTCCTCATTGATGATAGTAACCACATCTTTTTGTAGAAAATCAACATCGAGTTTTCTCTCATAGGAATATCTTTCACAAATGAATTCTTTTATCTTATCGTGTGAGATGAATTCTAAAGCTGTTTCTTCATTCTCAAATGGCAAACCAATATTTTCTAAATATTCTTTTATTGTCATATTTTATCCCCTTGTTCTTCCAATATCCGAATCACCTTCTGCAAAACCGAATTGAGCTTCGCTATTACACCAAGGGCATTTGCTCATCTCTTCGTTACCTACACACATGATATTTCTACATTTACACACAGAGAAACCATATTGATTTCCACAGCAAGGACAAGTCGGAAATCCGGTTAGTTCTGCTGTATTTACAGTTTGTCCGGTTTGGTAAATATCTGACAATTCGAAATAAGTTTCATCTATAGGATAGGCTCCGACTAAGTTATAACTTTTGTTAATATTATATTCTGAATAGCTTCCGGAACCTTTATTACTCCTATATTTCATCAGATACGGACGATGAGTATTCTGGCATTTACCTAACATTACTGCATAGTTATCATCAATGATCTGCTGATTCATTTCCTGCTCGATCTTATTAAGAAAATCTTCGTCAATAGGAGCTAGTTTCAAATCATCAGTATGCATCTCACTAACACTAATGCTACTTGTCTTTATTGATGCCGTAATCCATTTGAAGAAAGCTTTAAATGATTCAGAATCTGTGTTTTTTAATTGTAGAACATTATCGGTTATTCTTTTAAGTATATTAGTATCTGTGCCCTGTCCTAAGGTGACGGCTACCAGATTTGTTGAATTACGATATTTATTATTCCATCTATCGAAAGAATATTCATATCTGTCTGTAGGATTACCGTCAGTAAAAAGAAAAATGATAGGTTTCCAATCACCTTTCTCATCCAGCGTTGTTTTCTTGATGGATCGGTCAAGATTGTCCATCAAAAAATTCAGCGCTGTTCCGATAGATGTTCCTCCTCCAATAGGTATTTTGGGCGGATAAAAGTTATATAACTCTGTTAGATGCACAATTTCTTTAGCCTTGCCGGCAAAAACTATTATCGAAATATATACTGTCTCGAGTGCATAAGGATCTGTCCGTAGTTCCTTTATAATGGTAGCTATTCCATTTTGAACTTGTTCTATCGGCTCTCCGACCATTGATTCCGAAACATCAATCAAAAAATAGATTGGCAATCTTCTCATAGTTTGTTGTATGTGTTATTGTGAAAAATATTCTTGTTTTCAGATTACGGTATTAACCTCAGGTGGTGGTGGAGGCAATTGTATATCATCTGATACTCCAACACTTTTATTTCCTACACTAACAGATGCTGACACCCATTTAAAGAACTGACGGAAGGTTGTACTATCTGTTGTATCAAGAGAATACACCTGATCTGTTAATAGTTTCAATGGAGCAACATCTGCTTTGGCTCCAGCGGCACAGGCTATAATACTACCAAAGTTGCGTTTTTTTACCTCAGGTATCATCTGATTATATTTCTGAAGATCAGATGGTTTTCCGTCTGTCATTATAAAAAGAAGAGGCATCCAGTCTCCTTTCTGGTCGGAAGTACTTATTCGAACCTCGGCATCTACTTTTTGGCATAATAACTCCAATGCAGCACCTAGATGTGTTGGCCCTGAGTCGGGGGTAGTTATATCCGGTAGCTGTAAGGCTTCTAATTCTGTCAGTGAGAGTATTTGTTTTACCTCTCTATCGAATGTGATGATACTAATATATACGGATTCAAGAGCGAAAGGATCTTGTCGCAAGCTTGAAACCATAGCTTGTAATCCTACTTTTACAGATTCGATTGGTTCACCTCTCATCGAACCTGAAGTGTCTAGTAGTAAATAAACGGGTAAACGTCTCATTTTTTTGTGCTTTCTTTTTATTCAAGAATAGTTTTTAATCTTGTTTACAATCTTTTATACAACAATGTTGACTTCGGGTGGAGGTGGTGGAAGTTCGCTCATTCCTCCAATCTCTTGTCCCGTCGATTCAATCTTTTGGCTACCTATACTTATCGATGCAGATACCCATTTAAAAAATGCTTTGATCGAACTTATGTCAGTTGTATCCAGTTGTACAACAATCTCAGTGATTTCCTTTAGAACATTAGTGTTTGCCTGTTGCCCGGCAGCACAGGCAACCACAACTCCAAACTTTTGTTTTTTGAAATCTTCTAATCCTTTTTTCCAATCGTCTGTAGGGGCTCCATCTGTCATTATAAAAACTAAGGGCTTCCAATCACCTTTCTGTTTGAGAGTAGTTTTTGTAATCTCGGTTTCTACTTTACTAGCCAATAGAGAAAGTGCTCCTCCTAAAGACGTCGTGCCAGAGGCTTGCAATTCAGGCATCTGAAACATTGATAGTTCGGTGAGAGGAACAATCTGTTTCGCTGAAGCTGAAAATGTGATAATACTAAGATATGCAGTTTCAAGGGCGTAAGGGTCTTGGCGTAAACTAGAAATTAAAACCTGAACACCGTTTTTAACAGCTTCGATAGGCTCACCCGACATTGATGCCGAAACATCTAATAGTAAATATACTGGTAGTTTTCTCATATTATTTTTTATAGCATTTTGGTATTTAACATAGATTTTAATATCTCGGCATGAATATTAATGTCTTCTAATGATGCGAGAAAATCGAGATCTGATATCGTTTTGTGATTTTCTTCCAAAAGGTTCAATACTTCGCATGAAATATACTTATTTGTGTTTTTTATATTAGTTTCTGCTTTTTGATTATTTTTTATCAATTGTTTTATCATTTGCGATTGTTTAGACATTTCTGCCTCCCATTTTTTTAATGGAAATAATACTATGTCGCATCTTAGGAAAAGGCTTTTGGCCGGCCAATATAAAAAGTAAATTTCTTCTTCCGCTTGTACCTTATATAATTCAATCAATACCGGATAAAAATTAACTCCGGCAATAAATGCGATATTAAAATAAGCTTGTCCTAATGCAATTAAGAGTTGCTTGTCGATTGTAGCATATTGATTTCTAAATGTATTTTTCTTGTCGTACGTTATTATTCTCTCTAGAATATCGTGTGTTGATTCAAAAAAATAATCTTTATAGAAATTAATCGAAAAAGAACTAATATCTTCCTTAAAAGGATATTTGTCAGAACGTTCGTAAAAAGCAACATATAAGCTTCTCAGAGACTTAGACATATTGATTGTCTGTTTTTGCTTTTCGAGATCGAATCCTCCTTCCTGAAGGATCGAATTTCGCAGCTTCTCAATCATTTGATTATTGATCTGAATCTCATTTTCATACATTTTTACAGCTCTATCGTTCTTTTGCTTTATAGAGTCCAACAAAGAAAGAAGCGTAGTCGTAAATTGTAAATGAAAGAGTTCCAGCTTATTAATATCAATATCAGTATTGTCTTCGAAAAGTTTATGGATAACTTGAGTTTGTAGATAAATCTTCATCAATGTCGAATCTTCAAAGAAGGTAACATGTGATAAAAGTTTATCAATAATTACGTTTGACTTGTCAAGTATTTCTTGCCTCAGTTCTTCCACAAACACAGACGATTAGTTTCCTCCTACTGATTTTCTTAATTCACCCTCAAGCGATTGTAATTCTTTATCCAAAACTTCTCTATTCTTCATACCCTCTTCGTGTATGCGTTTCACCTCATTAAGAGTCGATATCAAAGAGTTGGTTGTTTTTTTCAAAGTATCTATTGATACGATTGTGTTCTCATTTTCCTTCGCCACTTCTATGCTGTTTTGGCGTAGCATTTCTGCATTTTTCTCCAATATCGTATTTGTAGTTTCAGAAACCTTTCGTTGCATTTCTACGTTTGCTTTCTGGCGATAGAGAGCAACTGCAATCGTCAACTGGTTCTTCCATACAGGGATAGTTGTTGATATAATTGATTGTGCTTTGTCAGCAATTGCAACATTATTGTTTTGCACTACACGAATTTGAGCCAAAGATTGAATCATTACATAACGAATAATTTTCATATCGGCTAATCTTTTATCCAATCGAGTTACAAATTCGCGTGTATCAGCTATTTCGTAATCTTGATATTGAGCTGAATTAACCTCCATTTCAGCTAATTGAGTTTTTAGTTCTTCCAGTTTATATTTTCCGGCAATTATCAACTCTTCTATTTGTTTGATGTATTCTACATTATTATCAAACATGGTTTGCAGAGCTGTATTATCTTTTAGTGAATTGATTCTTCCAGCCTTAATTTTGTTCGAAATCTTGTCTACATTAACGATGATTTTATCATATTTCTGGAATATTTTTTTTATGTCTAATATTAGACTTTTTAAACCAGGAACTCTCATTAGAAATCCTTTAAATCCCTTCGGACTTAATTCGTCAACATCAATATAATTTAGTTCCGACAACAATTCGTTGATATGAGTACCAACTTCTCCTGCATCCATGGTTCGGGTTTGCTGAAGGAAATCGTTGCTATATTTTTCCATTGTTGCTTGCAAATCTGCACCATAATTTAGAACAGAATTAACATCGTTTGTAACTAAACTTCTGTTTAATTGAGTTATACGTTCCAACTCTTGATGTTGAAGTTGATTGAGATCGATGTTTCCTTCTTTATCCATTCTTTGTGCAAGAACCGGTAATGCATTCGGAGAAGTATTTGTATCCATAACAAATATAATTTTAATGATTTTTTAGTGTATAATAGAGAATATACGTAATTCACAAATCCTCTTTGCTCTTTTGATGTAAAAAAGCAAAAAGGATTCTATTCTTTTAGGGAATAATAAGGCAACTTTTATTTTACGTAGGTTTGTCTTATGCGCTGTATTGTTTGACCTAGGAAAGAATCTTCATAAGCGTCCCCGACTGCATTGAATTTCCATGTGTTGTCTTTCTTATAAAGCTGGCCCATCACAAGGGCTTTTTTCCCTTTGTATTGAGGTTCGGCAACAACATTATATTCAGCGTACACACTATCTACTTTTGTAGGCGTACCTTCATACATTCTGATCTTTGCATATGGAATCTGAGCAAAATCTTCTTGACCGACATTATTAAGAAAGAAAAAAATACTTGTTACATTAGAAGATACTTTGGTTAGGTCGACAGTTATAATCTCATTATCTAGGCCATCGTCTCCGCCTTTGTCTCCTTCTAAGTCATCTCCTGTATGCTTAAGAGCATCATTATAAGACAAAAGTTTTCCTAAAGGCAAGCCAAATTGAGCAAGCAGGTCTTGTCTGTAAAGCGGAGAATAAAGATGGTCGCAAAGATTCCCGTTTTCATCAAACATCACACAACTCAAATCCAAATCGACATCTACAACTTCAGTTACTGCTTTAGCTCCAAAACCTAGGAATCCGGATTTTAACACTTGTTTTTCGATAGCACCCCAATTTACTCCTACACAGAAGTTGGTTAGGCTTCCGCCTGTACTTTTTTCCAGATTGATACGTTGACCTTTTTCTAATCTTATAGCCATAGTATTAATGTTTTATAGTTTTTAATTGGTATACAAAAAGATCAATTATCACATCCAAAATTATTGTTATATATTGGCTCTGAATAGAATCTCTTTTCTATTTGTATACATACGTTAGTTCATAAGGTTTATGAGTATTTTTGTAAATAGTTTTCAAGGCCTCCGCGTTCTCCCACACCGACAGCCTCAAATTTCCATTCTGTTCCGCGTTTATATATTCTTCCAAATTCGACAGCAGTCTCTATTGAGAAATCTTCTTCTAATTCGTATTTCAATATTTCTTCATTCGTATCTGAATTAAATATACGGATGAATGAATTGCGTATTTGCCCAAAGTTTTGTCGGCGTTCGTCGGCATTGTGTATTGTGACAACAATGCAAATCTCCGTAGCGGATGGATTTATCTTAGAAAGATCAACTTTTATTTGTTCATCGTCTCCGGCACCTTCTCCTGTCAGATTATCTCCTGTATGCTTAATCGCTCCATCAGGAGAGTGTAGATTATTATAAAAAACAAAATATTCGTCGGCTAATATTTTTTTATTTTCTCCAAGTATAAAAACTGAAGCATCAAGATCAAAATCTGTTCCTGTAGATGATTGATTGGCATCCCATCCTAATCCTACAACAAAATTTGGAATATTAACATTTACACGCTGTCCTTTTTCTAAATTAATTGCCATGGTATTATTTTTATTTTTTCAAAATTGATTTGTCAACAATATTTGTCTACAAAGTATTGTAACCCTCCCTTGTATCCTATTCCCATGGCCTCGAATTTCCATTCTCCATTTCGTTTGTATAGACGTCCAAATTCGACAGCAGTCTCAATTGAAAAATCTTCCTCTAATTCATATTTGGCAATCTCTTCGTTAGTATTTGCATTATATATGCGAATAAAAGAATTACGAACTTGTCCAAAATTTTGACGGCGTCCTTCTGCATCATGTATGGTGACAGTAAAAACTATTTCTTGGATTCGAGAATCAACTTTCCCCAGATCTACGGTTAGAGTCTCATCGTCCCCGTCACTATTTCCTCCAGTTAAATCATCACCGGACGATTCTATAGATCCATCCGGTGATTTCGGATTGTTATAAAATACAAAGAATTCTTCTTTAGGAAGTTTTTTGTTTTCTCCCAACATAAATGCTGAAGCATCTAAGTCGAAATCAAAACCAGTACCTTCATTAGGATCCCAACCTAATCCTATTCCCACTTGCGATAAACCAACATCTATGCGTTGCCCTTTGAGTAAGTTAATAGCCATTTTGTTTGTGTAATTTTATATAATTTTGAATTAACAGTCTCTACAAAGATAAAAATTATTCATTAGCATGATGTATTTGAGTTAATTAAAAAATATATTTTTTTAATTAACAACTACAAGACATCAGCGTGTATATCCTTAATATATTTTATACCAGTACATTAATTATGTATTTAAGTGATTAATATATTATTGTATCAATAAAATCACTGATTAACTTTTTGATCATGATTCAGATAGCAATTCTCATACATACCGATGCTTCACCATTCTTCAATAGTTTTGTTTTCTTTAGAAAAAACAGAACATTAAATGAACTTCTTTTCATCATTTTACTTCTTTTTAAGTGAGACAGAATTATGAAAATGGCGTGAGGCTTATACTATTTAAAACATTGACAATCGAAGATTAACACACCCAAAAGGTGGAGATAAATTCCTCTTAAATTTACTATTTTTACGTATTAAAAAAACAAAGGACTCCCGAATTTTATTGAATTTCAGCAGTTTACTTCTTTTTATTTCTCTAAAATTGGTGCCACTAACAATCGTCACACTAACTTAAGTAGCTTATATTCTCATAGATACATTTTCAAAAGTAGGATTCTCCTGCTATTGCACTATCAAATTACTTTTTGGTAAATTTATACCTTTTTATTAACAAACATCTGGAAAAATTCGTCTCTATATGAATTCCCTATTGCTATTTCGTAGTGCTTAATAAAAACATCATTATTATCAAAAGAGTTAATATGTTTCTTGTTGACGATATATGATTTATTTATGCGAAAGAATATGTGAGATGGTAATAACTCATAAATCGCTTTCATGCTCATACGGGTAATAATCCGTTGATCTTCCATCTGAACGATCACATAATCTTTCAAACCTTCGACAAATAAAATATCCTCTAAATTGATCTTAAAATATTTTCTGTCTGATTTAACAAATATATATTCATCTTCTATCGTTTCTAGACTTTTCTTTTCTTCGTTTATCAAAAGAGTATGATATATAATCGCTTTATTGATTGCTTTTCTGAATTTTACTGAATCTATGGGTTTTACCAAATAATCTATTGCATCCACATCATAACTATCCAGTGCATATTGAGAATAAGCCGTTGTAAATATTATCAATGTTTGCTTTGGTATACTATGAGCAAACTCAATCCCATTAATCCCCGGCATATTAATATCCAAAAATATCAGGTCAACAGCCGTATTATTAATAAATACCGAGGCTTCCTCTGCATTATTAAAATTCTTCAATAGTTCTAATTGCGGTATTTCTTCTATTAGGAGCCTTATACCTTCACGGGCTATAGGCTCATCATCAACTATAATGCATTTCATAATTTTAGTTCCAGAGTTACAGTATAACTTATATCGGTTTTTGTATTTTCTAAAGAATAATTGTCCTTGTAAAGTAAGTTCAACCGACGTTGAATATTCGCAAGCCCTATCCCTCCTACTTGCTTATTAGTATTCCTTGAAGGGAGAGAATTCTCACAGATAAATATCAATCTATTTTTTGTTATTTTAAAAAATAGATGTACATACGAGACATTGAGGCTATCCTTATTGTGCTTAACTGCATTTTCCACAAAAGTAATAAATAACAAAGGTGGTACTTGAATATCAGATATATCCCCATTCTCAGATATAGTATAAGTAAAATAATCCCTTCGAGTTTTCTCCAATTCAAGAAAATCATTCAAAAATAATATTTCTTCCTTCAAGTATACTTTTTCCCGTGTATTATCATTTATTTGATAACGAAGTATTTCTTCCAGTTTCCCGATAATATGTGAAGCGACATTAGGGTCTTTTTTTATCATGATATTGGCATTGTTGAGCATATTGAATAGAAAATGAGGATTAATTTGATTTTCTAATAATTTCAATTCCAACTGTAACGTTGTTGATTCCAATTCTTCGGACTGTTGCATATCTTGGAGACAGTTTTTAAAAAGGACAAGACTGGTAGTACCTGCAAACAATAAGAAAAGAGCCAAAACAGAAGACATAGAGTTTATGATAACAATAAGGAGATTTATATCATCAAAAGGATGTCTTTCTCTTTCAAGAATAACCATTTGAACAACAATAATAAATCCCATTATTGGCGCAACTACTCCTAATAAAGAACAGAAGTATACATTCCACCTCCCCTTTAATAGCAATCTGGGTATCAATATATAGATATTTAAATAACTATCTATTAAAAAGAGAAATATCACAAAAAACAAGCAACCATATTTCTCAAAAGCATTAGTTAACAATTTTGTTTCTTGCATATCCCATACTATTCCTGCTGAAACAAAAAAGATGAATAGAAATAAAGTTAGATGACGAAATATTCTTAAATCATCAGAAGTCAGTAGCCTGATTGTAGTATTATAGCCATTCCTTATTTGCATATATTATTCCTCCAATTGTAATATTATTTCTATCTCACCTATCGGTTGATTATCTCTTACAGTCAACGTATAATGTTCTCCATATAAAGTATTAAGACGCTCTTGCACCTTTAATAATTCCTTCTCTAACAAGGCTATGTTATCAATACCATGCGCATGGAGCGTAATATAAACATCCTTATTTGAATTGATTATCTGAATGTCAATAATCAGAAGATCTTCTTTGTTATCAAGAGAATTGATTATGCTTTGGACATAAGGCAAAAGAATAGAAGGAAAAATAAAAACTCCGTCTATATTTCCTTTTACATCAATCGCATAGTCGAATTTTGAAGAATATAACTTTTCCAGTTTAAGAAAATTCTCAAGAAATGATATTTCGGCACTAAGTAAGACTTGTGACCTATTGCAGTCGTATAACTGATATCGGAGCAATTGACTTAGCTTCATAAGCATTAATGAAGCTAAGTCAGGCTCTGACTTTACCAGTGACCGACTTCTATTGAGTATCTTAAAGAAAGACGCAGGATTTACCTGTTCTTTTAATTGTTCTACCTGTGATAGTTTCTGCTTAATTTTCAGTTGGCTGAGACGTTGATTCGATAACATCCAATTTCTTAAAAAAACAGGAATAATAACACCTAGAATACATAAAATATAGGTTACAAAAGCAGATAAATTATCAATCAGAAATCTCGGTGATGACAAGCTATAACCATCTTCATATGTTAAATATACAGTATTTGGTATTATCATAAAAAGAAGGGAACAGCAAATAATCCAGAAGACAAACTGTATATATTTTCCCGATGACAAATATCTTCGAAACTTGCTTAATACCAAACATATACCTACTATATAAACCAGTATAGTTGCTGCTATAATCCAATATACACTATCCTCTATTGAAGGCATGATCTCATTATAACCGGCAAGAGTTTGATTGAGAGAAACAATAATAAAAAAGATAACTAGCCCCAGATACCTCCATATTTTATATCTGGGAGTCAATAAAAAATGATATATAAAAGATCGTTGATACATCGTTTAAGTTTGAGTAAGAGAGTTCTAAGATATATATATTCTCCAATAAAATTTCTAGAATTGAATTTTATAGCTGATATTTGTTAAAATCGTTGCTCCTGTATACGGTTCAATAGTATTCTTCTTTGTGTTATATTCGTGTCCGTAATATTCTTTATATCCTGTAGCATTTACTCCCTGAATTGCGAATTCATGCGAAACTTTCTTCTTATTCATTTTATAGCTGATGGAATAATTAGCCAAAAACATTGGAGAAAATTGCCTCGAAAAAGCTTTCGTTTCATCGTATTGTACTTCTTTATCAGGGGTTGCCATTGTCGCTTCTTCATCTACAGGTGAATAACGCTCACCTCCTTGCAATGTTAGTTTTAAGTTTACGCTTAATACATTCTGCTTATTACGACCAAGCATCCATTCTTTGCCGATGAGCCCGTTAAGAATATAATTCCGATTATATCTTGTACTATGCCACTTACCATCTCCTCCACAATATCTGGAATCGAAAAGTGATGCTGTTACCATATAATAAAGCCCTTTAGTCATATATTTCTCAAAAGTTATATCTACTCCGAAGTTTTCTCCTTTCCCTTTATTTACTAACGGATCTTCAACCCAGAAATCTCTACGGTTAAGAACCGAATATGAACTGTCAGCCATTACGGGAACATCATACAGGAATTGAGCATATGGCTCTATCTTAAGATGCATATCATCGCTGATTTTATAATCATAAGTAAGCATCAGATGGTGAGATTTGGTGAATCCTAATTTCTTATTTTCGGTTTCGGCTGTACCTTTTGTTTTTACGAAATAAACATCCATTTTTTCCATGCGGCTATATAAACCATAAGCTACGGCAAACGCACTCTTGGATGACGACTGCCATCTGACAGAGGCACGAGGCTCTACTGTCCATTCGTTATTGAGTGTCATTGTCTGAGTATTTATCCCGATACTTAAATCGACCTTGTCACTCAGCCCGATCAATGAAGAGTTATAAGCTGAAATCAAGTTTGTATTACCATCTCCTTGAGAAATATTATCCAAAGCATACCCCTCGTGAGGAGCCATACTAAGATCCATCTTATAAAACAACTTAGTATTAGTATATCCGGTCATATTTGTAAAACGAGAACTGAATTTTTTAGTAAACGTACTTTTAAATATCAGATTAGTGTACCTGTTGTCAGACGTAAGGTAAGGTGTTGCATTATCATCAAAATCTTTCAAGTCCATACTCGCTTTACCTTTAGAATATGTGGCAGCAATAGTATTTTTCCATTGAGCATTATTCCCGAAGAAATAGCGATGGGTAATACCCCCGGCAGCCATTGTCTGGTCAGAATCGGAATATCCTCTGTCAAACATGGTTTTCCATTTATCTTTATCCTTATCAGGAATTTGTTCATAACTGTCAATCAGAGCAGTAGCCCATACTGAAAATATTCCTGCTTTTTGTGTAGAGAAATTAAGCTTGAAATTTAAGTCTTGATAATCAATATCCGATCCTTCTTCCACTTCACCTCCAACTTTTCCTAATAAGGAAGTTGTAGAATAGCGATAATTAAAGATATAGGACGCATTATGCTTCTTGCTCAAAGGACCTTCTGATGCAAAGTCAATACCTAATATCCCGGCTTGGAAGGTATGTTCATATTTCTGATTGTTACCGTTTCTCATCTTCATATCAAATACTCCCGATACGGCATTACTATATTCGGCAGGAAAAGCTCCGGTGAAAAAATCTGAATTTCCCAATATATTACTGCTAAGAGACGATAATACTCCTCCTCCCAAAACAGAAATATCTGCAAAGTGGTTTGGATTAGGTATTTCTACATCTTCCAGCTTCCACTGCAATAGGTGGGGAGCATTACCATGTATGGATATCCCATTATTCCCTACACTTGGTGATACTCCGGCAAAAGAGCTTGCCAGACGTGCAGGATCGTCCATCCCTCCTGCATAGCGTCTTGCTTCTTCTACGCTCAGCATTCGTGCCCCCGAAAGAGCCATATTGTTTAATGGCTGATTTTTATTGGCCTGATTGGTAACAACCACTTCTTCTAACTCATGTATATTTTCTTTAAGTTGTATTTCCAAGAAAGTCTCTTTTGCTGATGTTACCATTATTTCGCGAACAGTAACCGATTCATAGCCTACAAATGTAGCCTGTATCTCATGCCGTCCGATGGGAATATTCTTCAATATAAATTTGCCATCTTCATCTGTTATCGTTCCTATCTGAGGAAGATCTGGTAATCCGACTGTCACATAAGCTAATGGGGCTCCTGAAGATTTGTCGACAACGACACCTCTGACTGTTTGGGTAGGTGATTTACTTTGAGCACTGATAATTAGTGGTATAAATAGAGAGCATAAAATGCAAAGCTGATATATACACCTAAGCCTGTTACTTGTTCTTTCTGTATTCATAATTATTATTTAAAATTTCCGGCATAAAAGTATGGCTATACTAAACTGCATTAGAAATTTTGAGACGAAATGGAGTTTTTATGAGACAAATGATGAGTTTTAGTTAATTTAGACGTAAAGGGTGAATTCAATTGACAGATTTGTCGCAATTAGAAAATAACTGTATAAGCTGTAATAGGTGCAAAAAATTATGTCCAGTTAATAATATAACTATTGAGAAAGACAAGCCTCAATGGGGGAAAGAATTATATTGCGTGTCACGCATGTGTACATTGGTGCCCCCAGAATGTAATAAATATAGGAAAATCCAAAGGCAGATTACAATATCATAATCCTGATATAAAGATATCTATGTTACTTAATTCTTAAAATATAGCCTATGAACTTTCTCATTCCCCTTTTCTCCATTAAGGTAATATTTCATTTTCTATTATATCTTTGCTGTTTTAACAATTTTAAATTAGTCTAGACTACTTCTATCTTTAAAATTATGTCGCAAACTATTATTAGAAAATCAAATTCGGATGATTTGGATGAGATCGAAAAAGTTTTAAATGATGTTAAGACAAATATGATCTTGAATGGAATAGATCAATGGGATTCCGAATATCCTAATATGGATATTCTACAAAAGGATTTTAAAGATCAAACAGGATTTGTTTTAGTTGAAAATGGAAAGATCCTGTCTTATATGGTTTTAAATGAGATCTGTGATAAAGAATAAACGGATAACCGTATTTTGAGCACAATCCTTTTCTGTTTTCAGGTAGAAGTCGAAAGTCCGAATAAATTCTCCGTTGATGTCTTTTAGAGGGAGGTCGTCTTGATTATAATTAAGCTTGATAAGTTCTGCTAGATAGCGTTTACAGCTCTCATAACGACGTACAGTTATCAAGGCGAAGTCTTTCCCAATTAACTGCATACAGCGATCATTATGCTCCTGAAAAACGGCTATAAGTGTTTTAGGTTCTTCTTTCTTTTCCAAGCAGAAGAACTTATCCCGCAAAATTTCGGCAGTAATAGGTAATCCCTCTTCCTTTAGTTCGTGATGAATGTTATAAAGCCTTATTCTAGCTTCATCAATAAACTTATTCAGGTCGTTTGATTTGCGGTCTTTGCCACGAGAACACTCTTTCGCCTGATTCCATAGGGAAGGATTAATACTTTTACGAATGTTTGTTTCGACTCGAACTCTGTTTACGGTAATTCTCATACATACCGATGCTTCACCATTCTTCAATAGTTTTGTTTTCTTTAGGAAGAACAGAACATTAAACGAATTTCTTTCCATCATTTTACATCTTTTTAAGTGAGACAAAATTATGGAAATGGAGTGAAGTTTATGCAATTTAAACCACTGCCAATCAGCGACTAATATACCCAAAAGGTGGAGATAAATTCTCCTTAAATCTGCTCCACCTTTTGCTCCACCAAAGTAGGTCGAAATTTGCTGTTTTTTGCGTATTGGGGAAAATGAAAAACTCCTGAATTCTATTGAATTTCAGGAGTTTACTTCTTTTTTCTTTCTCTAAAAGTGGTGCCACCAGAAAGAGAACTTTTATACTCTTTTATTTGATAATCAACTTTTTATATTTTCTTAAAATTGCAAATCCACACGATTTAGCACACGATTTGTTTTCATCGTTTCGCTCGCTTATTGCAAAACTGCTATTACAAATATAGGAAAAATATTCGATTCTTTTTGTCTTGTTACTTACATGTTTTCCATCGAAAGACCATAAGTAGTCAGCTTGTATTTAGCAAGTTCCTTTTTAATGGAATCAGCTTTGCCTTGCAATTTCACTAAATCTATTTTTTTAGGATTCCTCTTGACTTCTATAACAGAAGCTACCTTATCAAAGTCGTTTAGAGCGATAATATCTATTTCGTTTTCTCCTTTATTATCCCAATAGCTTCCTATTTCAGTAATGCGTTCTTCTTGAGCTATCTTCGCTCTAAAGTATTTTTCTAGAATCAATCCGCTGTACTGTTCATACCCTTTATTGATATACTCACGAAGGAGATCGAATCGCCCTATTTCTATTAGTGATTGGTTAGGATAAATAAATCTAAACCAAAATTGAAGATAGTTGTCTTTTAAACTCCATCGTGTTTTTCGGCTATTAGGCTTCGAGAACATCGGCTTATTTCTGCTGATTAAAGAATATTCATTTTCAAGATTTACTAGATATGCCCCAGTATTTTTATCAATAATTGAATCTATTTCATTTTGCGTCGTTTTACCCGAAGCGATCAATTGCATAATTGAAAAGTAAGTCCCATACTCTTTACCGAACTCTGATATAAGTAAGTCTTTTCCTTCCCCTAAGAATGGAGAATCTGCACTAGCGACCATATTCAGCATCGTTTCGGCTGTAGTTGCTCCAGCATCCATCAAAAGTTCGAGATATTTTGCTACCCCACCAGTTAACATATAAAGGCATAGTAAATCTTCAGAAGTGTATTTTGGATTATAATCATTTAGAATTTCCTTTATAACACTGACTTCAAAAGGTTGCAAGATAATCTTCGATGTGAGGCGACCAAATAAAGGTTCCTTTCTATTTTCAAAAATTCTCATCATAAGAGAATAGATAGAACCACATGCAATAAAATTAATTTTAGCATGATCTTTATACTGATCCCAGAGGTTCTGAATTTCACTGAAAATAGAAGAATTCACACTATCGAACTCTTGAAACTCATCTATAATCAATGTATAATGTTCCTTGGTTGAAAATTCTAATAACTGCTCAAACAAATCTCTAAAACGAGTAATTGTCCCGAAGATTTTAAGCCCTAGCATTTTTTCTGCATCAGCCTGAAATTGAGAACATAGTAACTGTTCGTTTTTACGAGAAACAAAAAGGTACAGATATTTCTGCCCTTTCACTGATTCTAATAGAAGAGCTGTTTTCCCTATCCGTCTTCTTCCAACCATCACTGTAAAGCAAGCGTTTACCTTTGATTGTTGGTAGTTTTTTTCTAGAATCTCTAATTCTATATTTCTATTATAAAATTTCATATCGCATCTTCGTAACGTACATTAATATAATGGCCATTACAAAGGTAGGATATTTTTTAATATCCTGAATAAACATTAGATTGTTTTAATAGTAGATAGAGTTCTTTTATGGATATAGTTTCAGAGCGAGAGAATTAAAATGTATTATATATTAGAATTGTTCAGCTTTTCTAAAGCACATTGTAAGTTGAGTTTTATATTTTCCTCATCAGGAGCTAGTTCTAAAGCTTTTTCAAAATAAGAAACAGCGTCAGGTAGTTGATTCAACTCATAGTTGACAAGTCCAAGATTACTTAAGACTTCAAAGTCATCATTTTGTAACAAATATGCTTGTTCTAAATATCCCTTAGCCTTAGAAAAATTTCCTTCAGCAATCCATAGATAACCAAGATTAAATAAAGCGTAATAGTCTTTGGGGTCTAATTCTAGTGCTTTTGTAGTATAAAAAATCGCCATTTTATAATCAGCGATGAATTTATGCGCATAACCTAAATGCATCAAGATCCTAATATCATTTGGCTTTAATAATAGAGCCCTTTTTAGATATTTTATAGCACTATATTCATCAGGCGTTTCAATATATCTATATAATTTCCCAATATTATATAGTAATTCATAATCATTTGGTTTTAGTTTCAATGCTCTATGGAGATACTTTAATGCTTCTGATCTCTGGTTAATATCAGAATATATTAATCCTATATTAAACAATATTTCAAAATTGTCAGGCTGAAAAGACAAGGCTTTTAAAAAATATTTTATAGCATCCTCATTTTTGTGGTTATTAGCAGATATCACACCCAAGTAATGAAGTGAATCAATATCATTTTCTTTTATATCTAATACTTTATTAAAATAAGAGATTGATGTATTATAC